>JAUUXD010000007.1 GCA_030588705.1 bacterium
GATACAAGTTGATAAACAAAAGATGTGCAAATGTCGTGGCATCGTGGTTGATCCGATTGAGCTTGACAAATTATATGAGCCAGAAGCGGTTCGGTATTATCTTGTGCGCAATATGCCGGTAATCAGTGATGGGGATTTTAGCACAGGTGATCTAGAACAAACAATTACCTCTGATCTGGCCAATGATTTGGGCAATCTACTGAATCGTATGGTGTCGTTGGCCACGCGTAATGGGCTTGAGCAGATTTCGGCTGGTGACGAGTGGCACGAGGCTGCAGCAACATTGCAAAAAGCAGCAAAAGTAGCATTTGATGCATACGGTGAGCATATGGAGAAGTATGAGTTTCATTTGGCACTTGCCCGATTATGGAAATTTATTAATCAGACCAATGCCTACTTTCATGAGCAAGAACCGTGGAAACTAGCAAAGGCTGATCAGAAACTGTTTGGAGAGGTGATATCAGCAACCTGCCATAGTTTGCGTATGATTGGGGTATTGCTACTTCCGATTATGCCAGAAAAGATGAATGCGTTGTTGCAAAGTATTGGCGTTGCGCTGAATGAGCAAGATACGCTTACTTCATTGCAGCTTACCACTTGGAACCAACCATTCACGCTTACAAAAATTCCAACCTTATTTCAAAAGCTTGAGGACAAGGGACAAAATATGGAAAAACAGAAAAAAGAGGAATCCTCTGTGGAAGAGAAAACGTACGCAACAATTGATGATGTTATCAAAGTTGAACTTCGTGTGGGCACGATTACGCAAGCGGAGATTATCCCTGAGTCGGAGAAACTCCTCAAATTTCAAGTGGATTTTGGTGAATTGGGTACACGTCAAATTCTTGCCGGTGTGCGGAAATTCTATGAACCAGATCAGTTTGTGGGCAAGCAGGGGGTATTTGTGTTTAACCTCAAGCCGCGAAAAATGGTTGGCATGGAGTCGCAAGGCATGATGCTGGTGGCCAAGGATAATGAGGGTAAGCCAATAATGGTCACGGTTCCTTCAACGGTGCCTAATGGTACGCGCCTTTCGTAGAATCTCCCACTACTACCAGAAACTCAGAACGATCGGCATCTCTCGATGCGCTCGCGCACTGCACTATCGCGTGCAAAAAGCGAGTTTCGTTAAAAAGATGCGCAAAAGGATAGGTGGTATTGAAAAAGTGCCGCAGGCAATGCAGGTGTCTTGTCGCTCATTATCTTTTTTAGATGAGCTCAAAAAAAAGTGCGATCGAGATCAGTTGATTAAAAGTGCAGATCGGTATGTGGCGGGTCGGTTTGATCTGCTCGGTTCCGGCGAACAGTTGTTCAAAAAGATGCCGTGGCATGAAGATATTCGGCTTTCGTCTCAGGATCCTCGGGCACAAAGTTTGTTTGATCCAAATCAGTTTTATGCAGATATTTCCATTCAAGAGGGCAATGGTTTTACCATTGCCAAGGATATTAAACTACCGTGGGAACTGTCTCGCTTTCATCATCTTCCGGTTCTGGGATTGGCAGATGCGGTGACGGGAGATGAAAAATACGCAGAATCTGCCAAAAAACAAATAGCCGATTGGTTGAATGAGAACCCATATCTCTTGGGAGTTAATTGGGTTTGCCCTATGGAGGTTGCCATACGAGCTACCAATTGGATTGTGGCATGGCACTGGTTACATGGGGCGTGGCAAGAAGATCAACCGTTTTGTAATCGATTCATCAGCAGTTTGCGCGATCATATGACCTACCTGGAGAGCAACTGGGAGTTTTATGATGGGCGTACTTCCAATCATTATCTTTCCATTTTGGTTGGCTACTTTTATTTGTGTTGGTGTTTTGATGATGAACGTAAACGTGACTGGTGTTATCGTGAGCTTCTGTGCGAGTTTGAATGGCAAATTTTTGATGAAGGGAGTTCATATGAAGGGTCCACCCGCTATCATCAGCTGGTGACCGAGTTGACGGTGCATGCGGTTCTTTTGGCTCGTGAAATGGGTGTAGAGGTTGACGACAAGCTGTTATGCAAAGTGGATAGCATGCTCGAATTTCTTGACTGGTGTACACCAAACGCAGATGGGCAAGTGGTGGCGATTGGTGATGATGATTCTGGATCACTGCTACACAAAGAGTTATTTGGATTGCCTACCGTTGCCTCGATCCTGTTTTCCAAGCGAGGCACTTTCTTTGGCGTCAAACGATACACTCAATTTGGGCTTTCAATTAGCAAAGCGGATGATTGGCATGTGACGTTGCGGCATCATGCGTATGATCGTCGGCAGCCTTCAGGCCATTTTCATGATGATGCCGGGAGTGTGACAATTGCGTATCACGGAGTGCCGATTATTATTGACCCTGGTAGTTATCTTTACACCCCGTCTTATGAATGGCGTAATCAATTTAGATCAGCAGCTATGCACAATGTCTGTTATCTGCCGGGGCACGAACGGGAGCACAAAGAGCTCTTTGGCCTTGATATGGCCGAAGCACGTGATGAACATCTATGCAAGCAGGGGGGAGTATTGCGTGCACGGTACCAGATTGCAGCGGATGTATCTCTTGAGCGGGAGGTGGCGATTGATGAAGAGGTATGCGTCATTACGGATCGAGTTTCAGCGAGTGATATGCCTATCATGAAGAACTTTATTTTTTCGCCAGAAATATCTGTGCAGCAGGAGGGCGATAGCTGGCTCTTGATTCATCAGCAAAAACCGATACTTCATTTCACCGTTCCATTGCATGCCAAGGTGGTTTTGCAGGATACTTGGACGGCCCTGGGCTATGGGCGCAAGATACGCACGACCTGTTTGCAGGTATCGCATATAGACGGTGAATCGGTGATCTTTCGCGTTGCCGATTAGGATTTTTTATATCCGCATGCTTTATCGAAACAAAGTAGCGTAACCTTCCCATCCTTGCTTGTTTTTTTAATCAGGAACGGCAGTTTGCATTGGGGGCATTTCTTTTCAACGATCTCATCAAAGACCGCAAACTTGCATTTAGGATAGTTGCCGCAGCCCCAGAATTTGCCGCCACGCCATACCTTTTGAACTACTTCACCTTTATCAAGTGGGCAGGGAAATCCTGCAAGTTCTTGTTTGATATATTTGCATTTGGGGTACCCAGAGCAGGCGGTAAATTCGCCGAATCTACCGTTGAGTGTGCGCATTGGTTTGCTACATTTTGGACATTTTTCCTTGAGCATTTTTGGTGGTTCGGCTTTGACGATTTTAATTTCCCCATCTTCGGAACGCTCGAAGTTGGAGGTGAAAGCACAATCGGGATATGCTGAGCATCCTAAGAATTCACCGCTTTTGCCAAACTTGATATTGAGCTTATTTTTCTTGCATTTTGGGCAATCAAGATCGGTGGGCATTGCGGCACGTTTGCCTTTATCATCTCCCCCCTTGAATCGCTTGAGATCGGCTTGGAATTCTCTGTAAAATCCTCTTAAAAGATCATCTCGTTGCATTTCACCGCTTGCTATTTTATCAAGATCCTCTTCCATATGGGCAGTAAACTTTTTATCCATGATGTGCGGAAGATTTGCAACAAGGAGTTTTGTAACGGCAGCTCCGAGTTCGGTGGGTACGAACCGTTTTTTTTCATCAAGCTTGGTGTAATCCCGTGCACGAATCGTATTTAAAATTGCTGCATACGTACTTGGTCTGCCGATCCCTTCTTTTTCCAGCTCTTTTACGAGCGATGCTTCAGTAAATCGAGGAGGGGGCTGCGTGAAATGTTGTTTTGGGTCGGTCTTTTTCAAATCTGCTGGATTCTTTGCTTTGATGTCTGAAGGCAATTTTATCTTGTTATCATCATCCTCTTCAATCCCGTATACTTTCAAAAACCCATCAAATATGAGTGTGGAACCGGTTGCTCTGAAGCTATATTTTCCTCCGGATACCGTGATGGTGCGCTGTGCGTATTGTGCCGGTTTCATTTGCGAGGCCACAAATCGTTGCCAAATCAGCGTGTATAATTTCGCTTCATCAGGAGAAAGGTGTCGTTTAATTAGTTGGGGTGAAACGTTCACATTAATAGGACGAACTGCTTCGTGAGCGTCCTGTGTTTTTCCTTTGCCCTTCTTGCCATACATGTTTTGCTTAGGGGGAAGGTACTCTTTGGAATACGTTTTATTAATGTACGTGCGTACGTTTTTTATAGCGGTATCGGAAACGCGGAGCGAATCAGTACGCATGTAGGTGATGAGCGCTTCGGGGCTATTTGGGTCGCCGAGCGGTACCCCCTCATACAGTTTTTGCGCAACTTGCATGGTTTTTTTTACGGAGAACCCAAGCCGGTTGTAGGCAGCCTGTTGCAACGTACTGGTCATGAACGGCGCGAGAGGATTTTTGTTGCGGATTTTATCTTCAACGGAATTGATGACGTACGATTGCTTTTTAAGATCATCAACCACCTTATCGGTAGTTTTTTTATCTTTTAATTCGACTTTTTTCTTATTGATATGTGTAAGTGAGGCAACGAATTTGTCTTTTTTGTGTTGGAATATGCTGTCTACCGTCCAATACTCTTCCGGTTTGAAAGCGCGAATCGCTTCTTCGCGATCCACGATCAAGCGCAATGCCACTGATTGCACGCGTCCGGCTGAAAGACCTGGCGAAATTTTTGACCACAAAATAGGGGAAACCTCATATCCCACCCATCGATCAAGGACGCGGCGTGCTTGTTGTGCGTTTACTTTATGCACGTCAATATGTCCCGGACTATTGATTGCTGCATTAATGGCTGGTGCGGTAATTTCATTAAAGGTGATACGGTACATAGCATCTTTATTTTTGAATACCTTTTCGATTTCTTTACCAATATGCCATGCAATGATTTCCCCTTCACGATCGGGATCGGGGGCGAGATAGATTTCTTGCGCTCCCTGCGCAGCTTTGCATATTTCAGCAATCACTTTTTCTTTATCTGCGATAGGTACATATTCTATTACGATGGCGTCATCTTCAATAGTGACACCGATTCTTTTTGGAGGTAGATCAATGATATGTCCGATAGTGGACATTATTTTGAAATCTTTCCCTAAAATCTTCGAGATAGTTTTAATTTTTGCTGGTGATTCAACAATGACCAATTTTTTCATGGTTCCTCCTTGCCAGAGTCCTTCCCCTTATGTGGATCTTATTCTTATTGTGCATTTCATATAGTATTTATGTCTAAAATATCTGTTATGTACAGCGGTTTTTCATTTCATAATAGAGGAACAGTTTTCAAAAAGTCAAATAGATACGGTGATTAAAAGCTCGCAATTACCCCCTTCCCCCTTCAGGGGGGAAGAATTCTTGAGTATTAATTGGGTATGTGATAGCCTTGCCAGGCGTACTTTAAATGAAAAATGATCATTTTGGATAAAGGGGTTGTTGTGAATCTTATACAATCGTGGAAAGAATCGTTACGGCTGTTCGAGCGCCAAAATCTAAAATCATTTCTCATGGTGACGGGGAAAGCGTTTGTGGATGTATATGGGGCAATAAATAAACCCCTTACTTCTTGGGGTAACTGGATATCATTGGCTGTTATCGTGGCCCTGGTGATCATGACCAATTCTATTAAGATGTTGCATCTCTTTTGGGTGGAAGCAATTATCTTGAATAGCATGCTTCATTTTTTCTTTTTTATATTTTGTTTGGCTATGCGTCCTTCAACAGATATAAAAGATATAACCTACTTCCGTTCCTATATTGGACGATTCTGGATACTTCTTATTGTGGCGATTTTCTTGGGAATATCTCGTGTATATGTTATTCCCTTTATTTTTATCTGGTATATGTTTTCGCTTCTGTTTGCATTCGATAGTAGGGGTACTGTGAATGATCTGCTACGGTCATTTCAGAATGGGTTTATGATGGTTCTGTACAATTTGCCTGTTTGTGTGGTCCTTTGGGCGGTACTTGCTTCAATTAATTTTGTTCTCTATTATTTTGTTGCCTTTGCGTTGGGATATTTTGGAGGGCTGACTATGGCAGCAATCTTATATATTTTCTTCGTGCCAATAGAGGTGGCGCTTATCACGAATTTGTATATTAAATTTGTTCACAGTCAATCATCGTTGTATTTTCCACAACCCAAACAGTAAGCAATGGTTACAATTACTACCGTTCTACGAACATTCATTTCACGTTTCCTACTTGCAATACTAATTTTATTAGCATTCCCTCTCATTATATTAATGATGGTGTTTCCCGAACGTATTCGCTATAAAAGCAGGCTTCTTTTTTGGGGTATGAATGTAGTGTATTGGGGAGTTATCTCCATTATGCGGCTTTCTTTTATTCCCGTTTCTTATATAGAGGAAGATGCGCATAGCGCGCACAAAGAGCCGGTTATTTTTGTGGCGAATCATCAATCAGCAATAGATGTACCCCTTTTGGGACGGTTAGCTCGTGGTAAGCCGCATATTTGGCTTGCGCGTGAAGAGTTGATGCAGTGGAAGTTGCTGCGTTGGATTTTACCACGGTTGGCGGTGGTTGTTGATGTGAACTCTCGTCAAAAGGCGATGGGTTCAATGCTTCGTTTAGTGCGGCTGGTGAAGGGGAAGGATATTGATGTTATGATTTTTCCTGAAGGGGCCCGGTATCCTGATGATAAGATGCATCCGTTTTATGGAGGGTTTGTGGTACTTGCAAAATTATTGAAACGTCCAGTGGTGCCGGTCTGTATTTTGGGAGTCAATAAGGTGTATCCACCAGATACCTTTTGGATGTACCATCACCCGGTTAAGGTGATAGTTGGTAAACCGATGGTGTTGCAAGAGAAAGAAACCGATGACGCGTTTAAGGATCGGGTTTATCGGTGGTTTGTTGAGCAAGTGGAGTCGTAGTTTTGGAATATTTTTTTCGTTTTGAACATCTGTGGATACTCCTTGTCACTATCCCCTTTCTTTTGGGATGCCTGTTGTTGCGTAGATGGTACTTTGCGCCGATTTACTACAACTATTCGTTGGGGCAGCAGGTGAAATCAAAGCGGTATGCCAGCACGCACCCCTATCGGAAGATACTCTATCTGTTACGATTTTTTACGCTCCTGCTTCTTGCTCTCCTTATGGCAAAACCACAGTTGGTAGATTCTCGGTCAAACATTCTAGTGGATGGGATCGATATCATGCTGGTGCTCGACGCCTCAGGAAGTATGCAGTATCAGGATTACAGCGACGATGAGCGTTCGCGTTTTGAGGTGGCACAAGAAGAGGCTATTCGGTTTAGTAAAAAACGGACGAACGATGCCATGGGTCTTGTTATCTTTGGGAAAGATGCTATTTCTCGATGTCCGCTAACGCTCGATAAAAAAATTATACATGATATGGTGAGTGGCCTGAAATTGGGAGATATTGATCCTGATGGTACCATGCTTGCTACGGCAGTGGTGACGGCAGTAAATCGATTAAAGCATTCTCCCGCAAAAAGTAAAATTATGATACTCCTGACTGATGGAGAACCAAGTCCGGGGGATATGAGCTTTAGTGCAGCTATTGAAATAGCGAAGAAATTTGCTATCAAAGTGTATGCAGTTGGCATAGGAAGTGATCAGGAGGGCGTTATTATGCACCCATTTTATGGAATGATTCCCAAGCCCAAAGTGAATAGTGCATTGTTGCAGCAGATAGCACGGGAGACGGGGGGGATGTTTTTCATGGCGCGCAATGAGCGTGATATGCGTGAGGTGTATGATACAATTGATCGTCTTGAGAAAACAAAACATGAGGCGCCATTGTATTCACGGTATTTTGATATAGTTATACCTATACTATTTATGAGTATTGGATTACTTTTTTTAGAACAAGTTTTATCATCATTTGTTTGGTTTAGTCTATGAGCTGGTTTGGCATCAACTGGGCGGCAACGCAGTATCTATGGGTTGCTCCCATCATTATTTTAATTATTATTTTGTACGCATATCGCCAATATAAGGTGAAAGCGGCGATCAAACTGATTGCAGGTAACTGGCATGAGTTGGCAATCAAAAACTATGTTCCTTATAAGCAGCGGATTAAAGCAGTCTTATTTTCCGTAGGGATGATTTTTTTATTCCTGGCCCTGCTGCGCCCTCAATGGAAAAAGCGAGAGGATACGATTGCGCAGGAGGGGCGTGATCTGCTGATAGCGCTCGATATTTCCCGTAGCATGCTTGCGGTTGACTGCATGCCCAATCGGCTTGAATGTGCCAAGAAAAAGGTAAAGCAGTTGCTCGCTATGCTTGGTTGTGAACGTGTGGGATTGATTTTATTTTCTGGTTCTGCGTTTGTGCAATGTCCTTTAACGTCTGATTATGCGGCGTTTCATATGTTTTTGGATCAGGTTGATGTGGAAACAATCTCTTCAGGAACCACGGCACTTGATGCGGCGTTGCGTCAAGCGGTTGATACGTTTCGTGCTGGTCCTAAAAGGAAAAGTAAGCTTTGTGTGATCTTTACTGACGGAGAGGATTTTTCGAGCAATTTGCGCAAGATGAAACATGAGGTCATCAAAGAAAACCTTTGTGTGTATACCGTGGGGGTGGGTACTGCGCAAGGGGCGCCTATTCCGCTCTATGATGAAGAGGGAAATCAGGTAGGGCACCAAAAAGATGCGAAGGGCAACGTGGTTATATCTCATTTAAATGATAGTATTTTGCATGCATTGGCGAATGATGCTGGTGGGGCGTATATTCCCCTGTCTCAAAACCTTACTGATATGAAGCGGCTCGTGCGCTGTATCGAATCGTTTGAGAAAGATTATTTTGAAGATAAAAAAGTTTCATCCTATTACGATAGATACCCTATATTTTTGTTGATTAGTTTTATTTGTTTTGCAGCTGAATGGATTCTATGAAGAACGCTTTTGTTTTTAGTTTGTTATTCATGGGTGTTCCTATTTTAGCTTCTATGCGTACTGAGTGGGAGTATTCTCAAGCGATTCGTTGCGCTCAGGATGAGCAATGGGCAGATGTGCAGCACCGCTTGAGCAATCTCATGATTGATGATTCTGATAATCCTGAGCTGCTCTATGATAGTGGAGTGGCGGCATATCGGGTGAAGGAGTATCAAAAGGCGGAAGCATACTTCCATCAAACGACACGCAATGAACGGGCAACCAGTGCATTAAAAGAAAAAGCCTATTTTAATTTGGGTAACACAAAAGTTGCTCTTAATTCATTAGATGAAGCGATCGATCCATATGAAGCAGCGTTGGCGATTGATCCGAATGATGAGCGGGCACGCCATAATCTTGAGCAGGTGCGCGAGCTTTTGAAGCAGCAAGAGCAGCAGCAGGACCAGCAAAATAAAGATCAGCAATCCAAGCAGGATCAATCCGTCTCCGCCGAGGCTTCTTCGGACAAGCAACAATCATCATCCGACGGTCAGCAAGAACAAAACGATTCCAACGATAAACAAGATGGCCGGCAGGAGAAACAAGAGCAACAACAAAAAAATGGCAAGGAAGGACAAAAAGGCGAATCAACTACTGAGGAGTGCAAAGAGCAGGGTGCCGATAAGCAGCAAGAAGGGGAGCGCAAAGACAATGCGAACGATAAATCTAATGACAAGCGCCGCGATCAAGAACAAGAGCAGTGTGGTGATTCCCATGATTCCTCCCCACAAAAAAATTCTGAATCAGATGATGAGCGTCAAGCGCGAGATTCTGATGCTCACCATACGAAAGAGGGTGATGAATCGCAAGAGATGCAGGCAGGAGAGCTTGATGAGCAGGAGGGCACAGAGGATATACAAGCTAAGCAGCAAAAAGAGCTTGAAGAAGAGTTGGCTCCTCAGGATCGATGGATGGCACGAGTGCTTCAGCAACGAGAACGAGCGGATGAAAAAGCGAATAAGCGAATAGTGAAAGCAACGATAGATAAAGAGTTGGCGGGGAAAGATGGGCAAAATTGTTGGTAACCAGTTCCTTTTTATTTTACTGATCGCGTGGTGGGGAGTTTGTTCTGGCGCTGCTATCGATATGCGATTGTTAGATACCGACGGTTCTCCATTGGTGCAAGCGGGCGTTGGTCACCCCTTTGTGCTTGAAGTTACGATGAGTGATGTATCTCAACTAGGGCAACTGCCACACATAGAGGGGGTTGAACAGTTTGATGTGAAACACACTGGTATGCGCATGATGGCAGTGAATGGAAAAATGTCTTCACATCATATGTATGAACTGCGTATTGATGCGCCCGGCACCTACTCATTGGGCCCGGTAACGTTTGAGCATAAAGGGAAACAGCTTGCATCAAAAAGGGTACAGCTGGTAGTAGGCGCGGAACAGATTGAAAAGAAGAAAGGCTCTGATGAAACGCGTGCTCCCATCTTATTGCGTTTGTATGCGGATAAGGATCATGTGGTTGTTGGTGAGCGGGTGACGTGCCGGCTTCGTTTTTATCTTTCTGAGCCGGATGTTGCGTTACGCAAATTTATTGAGCAAGAAACTCCTATCTTTCGTCGTAGCCAATCACGAGGGCCGCGCAAGGGCATCGAAACATTAAATGGCGTTGAGTACACCTACATTGAGTGGGAATGGGATATATATTCTCAAAAAACGGGGTTACACATTCTTCCTGCGTATGGTGCTGATTATGATCGAGAGATTGAACGAGATGATTTATGGGGAGGGTTCGGGAAATTATTAGGAAATTATGTAGAAACAAAACGGGTTTATTCCAATGCTCTTTCTTTGCAGGTTGATGAGCTTCCTCCCTCTGCAAGAAAAGTGCAAGGCATTGGTACTTTTTGCGAGCTACGTGTTTCAGCAAAGCCAAGCATTGCAAAACAGGGTGAAGGAATTGTTGTTGCGGTGGAGCTGATTGGGGACGGAGATCCGGATGGTATTATTATTTCTGAGTTACAGGGAATTCCTAAGGAGCTTAAATATTACGAATCAAAGCAGGTTGTGCTTGATCCTTCAATGCACAATAGTAAAACGGGCAAACGATTTGAGTATATTGTGCAGGGGTTAAACGTGGGAAGCTGGGAAATTCCTCAACAATCATTTTATTATTACGACGTAGCTCAGCGTGCCTACAAAGAACTACATAGCACGCCGATAACCATCGTCATAATGCCGGGATCAAAACAGGTGGTGCAATCATATGGTAGTGGAGCAGGGAATGCCAAGCCGGATGATATTGCGGGTATTCGTACTGGTCCATTGTATCCAACTAATCGGTCTGCCGGACTATCATGGTGGGCATTTATTATTTTGATGTTGGTGCCAGTTTTTGTGGCGTTGTATCGTAGGATTTCGCTGTTTTTCACTAAACGCTCTCGTATCAATTTTCGAGCCCAACGGGCGCGCAATGCGTTTCGGTATGCACGAACACGTTTGGAGCGGTGTATAAAAAGGAAAGATGCGCGTAGGCTATACGGCGTTTTTATAGAACTGTTTGCAGATCGTTGGCATGTCTCGATTGGCAGTATATCGGCCTCATCTATTGAAAAGCGATTGCATGATGTTGGTATGAATGAAGAACAACGAGTAGAATGGAGCAGGTTTTTTTCGGAAATTTCCGAGTATGCATTTGGCGTACATGAAGAAAGTAAGCGGAGAGATGATCTTTTTAATCAAGCGGAACAATGGATAAAGCGATTAGAAAAAGTTTTATAATACTGTGTCTCAGTGCCTCGCTATGTGGTGCACAACCTGAGCAAGAACTGTTTGTGCGTGGGAATAAAGCGTATGAGCAGAATCAATGGGGTGATGCGCTTCGTTCGTATGAGGCGATTAGCAAGAAGGGATGCGCGGTCTGGTATAACATGGGTAACTGTTTTTACAAGAAGGGGAACGGATCGCAGGCGATTATTTGTTGGAAGCGTGCGATGCCGGGTGCATCGGTGGATGAGCAACTGAATATTGCAAAGAACCTTAGGAGTGCCTATGAAAAGCTGGGCTATAAAAAAGATGGTCCGGTTTATACGCTTTTTGAGCAATGGGCGTATCGTCTTCCCTTGCTTCCGCTCCAACTGTTTTTTTTACTCTGTTGGTATGCATTGTGGATTATTCCCCTCATTGATTTTCGTGGTCGTCCCTTCCTATTGTATGGGGCATTGCTGGGTTTGTGTTTTATGATGGTGCTGATTGGGAATATTTTGCGTACCCATTATTATTTGTATGCGCATACACGAGGACAGGTGGTGAAGGAGCAAGGGCATCTTTTTGCAGGGCCTCATGAGCGGTATCACGAGGTGGGAACCGTTGCATTAACCGATGAATTACGGATCGATGAAAAACGAGCGGGATGGTATAAAGTTGCACGAGGAAACCAATATGGATGGATTTCGTCGGCAGCGGTAGAACCGATTTAAAGGAGCAGGCCAATTAAGTACACCATTAAAAAGCAGACAGCAACGACTATCCTTCTTGGTGGGTCGGGACTCTTGATGATCCTATTGGGGTGGGAATATTACTCATTGCGGATGCACATGGAAAAAGTACACGCATTGCAGGATCAATATTATGGATACATAGATGCAGTACAACGCGTAGTGCGCACACAAAAATTGCAGCGTAAGGCTGTAATGGGTGAAGGTGATGCTACTATTGATCGTTCAACAGCTTATTTAAAAGAATCCACCGCAGCGTATCTGAAAGAGCAACAGCTGGATGAATTCTTAATCCAGAATGAGGGGGTGGAGCAGATTGAGATTGCGCACGCGTTTGATGAAATAGCAATTCCGCAATGGGCGCAAACGCCACCGCGAGATTCTGAGACGGGTATTGTGTTTGTGTGTCCGCTGGATCGATCATGCTTTTGGTTGAGTTCCTTGTTTGGTTCACGTAAGAAACCGAATGGGCACATAGGATTTCATCAAGGGATTGATATGGCGGCATGTCGGGGCACTGAGGTGCATGCAGCAGCGGCTGGTTTGGTGGAATATGCGGGATACGCTCCTGGCTACGGCAATACGATTGTGATTGTGCATGATACGGTGTATAAAACGAGATATGCCCATTTAGATGAAATTCATGTGAGCAAGAATCAAAATATTGAGCAAGGTGCCATGATTGGAGCAGTGGGTGATACTGGTTTTACAATCAAAAGAGGAAGCGATGCCTCTCATTTGCATTTTGAGCTGTATGAACGAGGAAAGCAGGTTAATCCACTCGCACTTATTTCGTTATAAAATAAGGGGGAATGTGATATGCTGTGCTCCCTGGCTGTATTGTGAAACATTAGACAAGGATTAAAAATGGTCTATCCGGAGGAAAAAAAATCTACGTTTTGGCGAAATGTTTTTGAAATAAGCGGGTTGCTCCTTCTTGTTTTTTTAATTCGAACAATTGGGTTTGGTTTATATCAGGTGCCCACTGGCTCGATGGAAACAACGATGCTTGTAGGAGAGCGATTTTTTGCTGACAAACTTACGTATCAATTTCGCAATCCACGTCGCGGTGAGGTAATTGCTTTCAATGAACCTCCTGCTTTTTACGAGTATTCCACGAATAAGTTGAAAAATTTGTTTCAACATTATGTGTGGGGTCCATCAAACTGGACGAAACGGGTTATTGGTATGCCGGGTGATGAGGTTAAGGGAGTGATTGAGGATGGTAAACCAGTAATATACCTGAATGGGAAAAAACTTGATGAGCCCTACTTGAATAAATATCCCCTTATTTATGTGTGGAAGGAAGATCCGGCTGCTATTAATCTCAAAATTCAGAAGTTTGCCCACTCGTTGTTTTTGACTGGTATTTCGCGTGATGATGTTGAGAGAATTACCCAACAACAGTTGCAACAATATATAACTCATAAATCCTACGATTCTGACGCTTCATTTGAAGATCAGCCGTTCTATCGGATTGATCCGAAACGAATTGATCGCAACCAGGATGGTAAATACGATCTCGTGTGGCCTGGATCGGTGATGCCTTCAAAGCAGTCGAATAATTGGCCCGCAAAGCGTGAAAATTACTGGAATGGATCGGATGAATTTAAGGTGAAATTGGGACCAGATGAATATTGGCTGATGGGGGACAATCGCTTGGGAAGTAAAGATGCCCGGGCATTTGGACCCGTAAAGCGTAACTTTATTCATGGCAGAATCATCTTTTTGATCTGGTCGCACGATAGTGATGAATCCTGGTGGATTGTGGATCTGATTAAACATCCTATCGATTTCTGGAAACGTATGCGCTGGAGCCGATTCTTTAAATGGATTCATTAGCCTTATAAGGGTGCTATCTATCTTTGCAGAACGATGATTTTATGCTACCTTTAACAGGTGTTTTGATATAGAGGAATCATGAATATACAGGGAAGAATCGCCGGGTTTGGCCTCCTTATAGGGTTGCTTTTTTGGTTGCCCGGGTGTGGCCAAGAGGCCAAAAAGAGCGGCCTTGTGGTGGTGAATGTGCTCGATAAGGAGCTTTTCGACGATTGCCATATTGCCGATTCGATCAATATTCCCCTTGATGAGCTTGATCAAAAGATGGATAAAATCGCTCAAAATGCAGAGGTGGTGTTTTACTGTTCGAACTATCAATGTACAGGCAGTGAGTATGCAGCATCGAAATTTCGCGCAAAAGGATTTGAAAACGTGAGTGTGTATGAGGGGGGTATGGCAGAATGGTACCAAGCCGGACTGCCAATTAAAGGTGATCATTTGAAAGCATATTTGAGCAAGCCGTCCCAAAAATTTGAGGAGGAAGAGCCTTCTTCTATTCCGATTATTACGATGGAACAGCTAGCGAAAAAGATGACCCTACTTCGCTAAAGCTACGAAGGGCGAGCCGTCCCTGACATAGCCTGAATGAAGTAGTGTACGGCGAAACGGGCGCAAGCCTGAAGTAGCTGAAAGCGTAGATAGGCGGCATAGCCAAGTGGTAAGGCAAGGGTCTGCAAAACCCTGATTCCCCGGTTCGAATCCGGGTGCCGCCTCCAGTCTTCGTTTGTCCGGGCCTTCCGGCTCGGCAAACTACGCCTGGCTGACGCCATCTTTTTTAAGGAATTGAAAAGGTTGACAGCATCCTCCCCCCGTTCGCCCTGAGCTTGTCGAAGGGTCGTGTTCGCTATTTTGGCGGCATTTTTTTGACCTAGCCAGAGTTATGAACGGATCAAAATGATTGAAATCCCTGCCGGGGTGGCGGAATAGGTAGACGCAAAGGACTTAAAATCCTTCGGACATTATGTCTGTGCCGGTTCGAGTCCGGCCCTCGGCACCAGTCTTCGTTTGTTCGGGCCTTCCGGCTCGGCAAACTACGCCTGGCTTCGCCATTTTCTTTGGTAGCAAATTGAGGGCGAAGTATGTTCTACGTAGCTGTATGCGGAGTAGAATGGCACGCCTGCCCTTCGTAGCAAGCGGCGTTAGCCGACGCGAAGTAGGGGCCATTTTTTTTAATGAATTAATTGATAGAAAATTAGAGAGTATATTTGCATGAAATCTTCTTCATTCATTTGTCGTAAAGTTGTCAAATGAGTGAGTAGTGGGAATAAAGCTTGACAATACCGGTGTAGAAGATAAGGTATTTCGTGTACTAGTTAGTTTGCTTTCGCGTAGTTCTCAACAAAGGATACATATGAATAAAGCAAAAGTTATTGAGCAGATGTCTAAACTGACCAAGCTGCCAAAGTCGACAGTTAAGGAGTGTTTGGAAGCGTTCATTTCAACTATTGGTGGCGCGTTGAAGCAAAAGAAAAACGTTGCGTTAACTGGATTTGGGACTTTTTCCGTTATGATGCGTAAAAGTCGATCTGGGATCAACCCCGTGACCAAGCAGCCGATGATTATTCCGGCGAAGAATGTTCCGAAATTCAAGGCTGGTAAAGCATTGAAAGATAGCATTAGATAGCTCTTAGAGCTTTTCTGATAAAATTAAGAGAGATACGTCGTATGGGCGTATCTCTTTTTTTGTGTATAGGGGCATCTCTTGCTTCTTTTGCCCCTATAACCCTATACTAATAATAAAAATAAGGATGGTACTCTATAGATGAAAGGATATCCCATGATGGAACAAGAAACGATCGACGTAACTACCTCATCACCAACGACTCCTGGTATTGTGGAAACGCTGAAAGAGCGGTTCGATATGCCAAGCATGGTTGAAAAAGCAAAACTTTCCAAAGATAAGATCTATGAGGGGGCCCTCTATGGGGGGATTGGCCTTATATGTGGCTACCTGGTTAAACGGTATAGCGCTTACGTGGTTATGGGAGTGCTTGCGTTTATTGGTCTCTGGGTGTTACAGCAGTATGGTGTGGTGCAGATTGTGGTCAACTGGGATAAGGTATATGAATATTTTGGTATACAGGTTGCTCAAGATGTTTCGGCAGACACGGTAATCGGCATGATCTGGGAATGGATGAAACTGAATATGGTGATTAGTATTAGCTATCTGGTTGGATTTTTTATTGGACTCAGACTTGGCTAAATGAATGAAGGGATGAGGGTATGAAACATGAATCATTTGTAGAGGGGCTCACTAAGATTTTGCAAAAACGTAACGTGATAGATGCGCAAGAAGCAAAATCTCTCCAAAATATTTTTAAAGGGGCTAATAAGCCAAACTTTGATGATTTTCTTCTCGATGAAGGGCTTGTCGAGAAGGATGATCTTTTAAATGCACTCGCCGAATATTTTCAAGTTCCCCCCTTTGATGTGGTTGGGTATCTCTTTGATCATGCAACGGTGCGTATGTTTCCCAAAGAGTTTCTTTCAAGTAATGGAATCATTCCGATTGGACGTGATGAAAATATGCTGATTGTGGTGGCAAGTAATCCGGCCGATCCTGAATTGCTTCCTCGTATTGGTAACTATGTTTCCTATGATATCCGGTTTCACGTGGGAATTCGTCAAGACATTTACAATGCAATCGAAGAGTTTTTCGAGCAATCATTAACGGAGGTTGATTATGATAAAGATCTTGATGATGATCGGGAAGTTCGCGTAAGCCAGAGAAAGCAGGAAGAAGAGGAAGAAGAGCTCGAATTTGATGATTTTGAACCAAAAGAGTAGGGCGTATGCACACCGTGGCATCGATGCAAAACCATTCTGTTGTTTACCATGTTGATGCGTTAATCAGTGGCGCTATTGAAAAGGCCGCTTCTGATATTCATCTTGAGCCCACTGCCCATCATTTGCGTATTCGATTTCGCGTTGACGGGTTATTGTACGATCAACCGCCCATTACCTCCTCCATTATGCAGCAGGTGGTTTCACGTTTAAAGGTGCTTGCCCAGATGGATATTGCCGAAAAACGGATTCCACAGGATGGAAAATTCACGCTTTCTTTTGAGGATAAACCAGTAGATTTTCGTGTATCCACGTTTCCATCGCTCTTTGGTGAAAAGATGGTGGTTCGTATTTTAGATCGGGCTGCTCATGCAATGTCGCTCGATCAGCTTGGCTTTGCGCCGGCTATGTTGGAACGGATTAATGAAATCTCCCAGAAGCAAAGCGGTTTCTTTTTAGTAACTGGTCCCACTGGTTCAGGAAAAACCACTACTCTCTATGCAATTCTTTCTGCGCTCCATGCGCCGGAAAAAAATATTATTACGCTCGAAAATCCGGTGGAATACAATCTTGAGGGGATCACGCAAGGGCATATAAATACCGAAGCCGGGTTTACGTTTGAAAAAGGAATTCGCGCGCTCCTGCGCCAAGATCCGGATATTCTCATGGTTGGCGAGATCCGTGACCGTGAAACGGCAGGGGTGGCAATCGAGGCAGCGCTTACGGGCCATTTAGTGTTGAGTACGTTGCATACTAATGATGCGCCTAGCGCGGTGATGCGTTTAATGGATATGGGCATTGAGCCATTTTTAATTAATGCGTCATTGAGTGGGGTGCTTGCCCAGCGATTAGTGCGCAAGCTGTGTCTCGAATGCCGTGAACCGATCGAGCGAACGGAACTGCATGAGCATCTCCTTAAAAAATTAAGCATAGATGAGGATATTCAGCTTTACGCAGGTCGGGGTTGTGCCTGGTGTGATGGGCTTGGCTATCGAGGGCGTATCGGCATTTTTGAGCTTTTGGTGATCAATCAAGCCTTTCGAGCGCTCATTGTTTCCCATCCTGATTTTGATGCCATCTACGAGCAGGTGCGCCGTGATGGCATGCATACCCTGCTTCAGGACGGAGTTTTGAAACTCAAGGAGGGCGTGATCTCTCTTGAAGAGCTTGCGCGCGTGATGATCTAAACGGGCTCCTGAGGGGAAAACCCTAGAATTTCAGGGCACAATCTGCTATTATTGACGGTGAGTAGTATGAAGAAAAATACAAAAATAGGACTTGTCCGCCCATGCTTCGCTAGAAGCTTCGCAGGGCACGGCCGTAGTTGCCACGGAGGAAGGAAAATCATGAATTTCAAGAATATCATCTTATCGGTGGCCCTTATCTTGGGCAGTTGTTCTGATTCAGTGTTGGTAGCGCAGCCTGCCAATGAGCAATCGGAGCTGATCAAAAAAGCAAAAGATACGCTTGATGAATTCAAAAAGACATTGAAATGTGTATTTCGCAAAAAAGGGTGCGATGAAAAAAAGCGCAAAGAAATTATTGTCAAAGGATTAAAGATTTTAGCAGTGGTAGCAGTATTGACAACAGGGGTGATATGGAAGTTCAAGCCACTGTCTCCTGCTGCAGCAGGAGACGCGTATCGCAAAGAGAAAGATTTTTTGGATGTGGTAATGGGTGGGGCTGGTGCTGATAAGATACATAAAGAAATAGAAGAATGGCTTGTATCGATGAAGGAAAGTCGCCACGCGACCGAGGAAACGGGGTTTATTGAGCAGAAGAATAAGGCCTATATAGATAATTACAAGGCAGCAACTAAAGCGCATGAAGACGGAGAATACCAAAAGGCATATTGGTTGATAAAAGCGGCGTCAAAAGCAATCATAAACGCAAACAAACGTTATGAGAAAGAGTCGTCAGAGAAGGCTGGGATGCAAGCGTCGCGCCGTGGTAAGCAGGAGGAGTGATGTCGATGAAATCCTCGCCCGTCAGTAATTAAAGTTTTTCTGCCGAAGCGTAAACGGTTTGAGCTGTTACAACTACTCATACTCACAAATTTCAAATGATCTTCAATTTATGCTATCTTAGCGAGGTTTAATAACCTTTTTTTAAGATGGAGTTCTTCATGCAAAAACTATATGTGGGGATCTTATTCTCAGCTCTTTTTTGTTCCATGAATGCGATGGAAGTTGGTTTGCCGGCACTGTTGGCCAGCTTAGATAAATCTCTTAATTTTGAAGAACGATTGAAAGAAAAAAAGAAAGCCTTTGAAGAAGCTATTGAGTGGAGCGGAGATGTACAGCAAGCAGGCGAGGATATTCTGAGCCACCTTCATAAGTGGTTTGATTTGGTTCCATGTAAGAAAGAGATGTATAATAGGGATGCAGTGTCGACTGTAGATCAAGATTTATTGGATGCGCAGGAACGGCTTGGCCAGAACGATTATAAGAAGTTTCGTTGGTGGGCTACCAATGCAGAAAATTTGATTATTTCTCTGGTGCGGCAACAAAAAAGAGAAGTTCGGAGACAAAAGGAAGCACGAGAGCCGGAAAGGGCGCCAGAGATGGCCCCTAGAGAACGACTGTATAGGACAAGAAGATACGATAATCTCACCTGATTTCATCTCATAGTACCGGTGGCAGCATGCTCAATTGTACCAATCTTTCCGTTTCCATTAAAAAGAAGACAATTCTCAACGATCTCTCTCTTGCGATTGCTCCAGGATCTGTCCATGCAATTATGGGGCCGAATGGATCAGGAAAGAGTACGTTGGCGCATACTATTGCCGGAAATCCGCTCTACAAAGTTACCAATGGCGATATGCAGTTTCGTGAAAAAACTATTACCCACCTAGCGCCTCATCAGCGCGCCCGGTTGGGTATTTTTTTGTCGTTTCAGCAACCGCCTGCTATTCCGGGATTAAAAGTTCTTTTGCTTTTAAAAGAGGCGTATCGTGCGTTGCATCCCAAGGATGATATTGATACGGAACGGTTTCAACAGCAGGTGGAACAGTATCTGAGCCTTTTGCGCATGGATCGAGCGTTTTTATATCGAAACTGCAATGAGGGATTTTCTGGCGGGGAGCGCAAACGGTTTGAGCTATTGCAGCTGCTTGTATTAAAACCAAAGTTCATTATCCTCGATGAAATTGATTCGGGGTTGGATGTTGATGCGCTTGCGCTCGTTGCTCGTGTGGTGAATATGTTGCGCGCGCAGGATGATCAGCGCTCCTTTCTTATTATTACGCATTACCAACGGATTCTTGATCATGTGCAGCCAGATTATGTGCATGTGCTGTGTGATGGCAGTATCGTTGATTCTGGCGATGCATCACTAGTGCATCAGGTTGATCAGAAAGGATATGATGCCTACAAACAAAACACCCCATAAAAATGTCTACAAAAGCCCGAAAGGGCTTAATGAGCAGATTGTTCGAGATATTTCTGCGCAAAAAAACGAACCGGATTGGATGTTGCAGTTTCGCTTGAAGGCGCTTGCCATTTTTGAGCAGAAACCGATGCCGTGCTGGGGTGCTGATCTTTCAGCGCTCGATCCGTATGATCTTTATTACTATATTAAGCCGATCAAAGAGCCTCAACGCTCATGGGACACCGTTCCCGATGCAATGAAAGAAACATTTGAAAAGTTGGGTGTTCCGCAAGCTGAGCAGGCGTTTCTGGCCGGTGTGGGGGCGCAGTTTGAGTCGGAAATGATTTATAAGCAGCTCAAACAAGAGTGGAAAGAGCAGGGAGTTCTTTTTACTGA
Source organism: bacterium (assembly GCA_030588705.1). GTDB lineage: Bacteria > Babelota > Babeliae > Babelales > Vermiphilaceae > JAUUXD01. The sequence goes on from JAUUXD010000007.1 coordinate 20,687, forward strand.
TATGAGCACTGCTCTGCATGATTATTCGGAACTGTTTCGTTCGTATTTTTCAACGGTGGTTGCACCCGATGATAATAAGTTCGCTGCGTTAAATTCAGCAGTCTGGAGTGGGGGGAGTTTTGTGTATGTGCCCAAAGGAGTGCATATTTCCATGCCGCTGCAGGCCTACTTTCGCATGAACAGTGCGAGCATGGGGCAGTTTGAGCGGACGATTATTATTGCTGATGAAGGAAGTTTTGTGCATTACGTTGAGGGGTGCAGTGCGCCGGTCTATCGCAGCAGTTCGCTTCATAGTGCGGTGGTGGAGTTGGTCGCGTTGCCTGGTTCGCATATTCGGTATACCACGATCCAGAACTGGTCGGGGAACGTGTACAACTTAGTAACCAAGCGGGCAATTGCGCATGAACGGGCTACGGTGGAATGGGTGGATGGAAACTTTGGTAGCAAAGTCACGATGAAATATCCGTGCATTGTGCTCAAAGGTGAGTGGGCACGTGGGCAGGTGATTTCCATTGCGGTGGCCAAATCGGGGCAGCAGCAGGATGCGGGTGCAAAGATTATTCATTGTGCGCCACACACGAGCTCAAACGTTATTTCCAAATCATTAAGCAAAGATGGTGGGTGCACCACGTATCGAGGGTTGCTCAAAGTGATTAAAGGTGCCCATCACGCGAAAGCGAAGGTGCAATGTGATGCGCTGTTGTTTGATGAACGATCCACCACCAACACGTATCCCACGGTAATAATCGATGAGCAGCAGGTTGACGTGGGGCATGAAGCGTCGGTAAGTAAAATAAGCGAGGAACAGCTTTTGTATTTGCAAAGCAGGGGAATTTGCGAGCAGGAGGCGCGCGCGTTGATTGTGAATGGATTTATTGACGTGTTTGTGAATGAGTTGCCGATGGAATACGCCGTAGAAATTAATCGATTAATCGCGCATGAGATGGAAGGATCAATCGGATGAAAACAATCGTGCAACGTAAACGAATTATCATTCAACCGGGTGATCATGCAGTGATACGCGATGAGCGATCAGATAAACGAGTGCAACGTAGCGCACGTTCATTGTTCATTCATATTGCAGAGGGTGCGCGGCTTTCTTATATCGATTTGCAACAGTTGGCTGATACTGCCTCAGAGCTCACGGTGATGACGGTGCTCATGGATGCGCACAGTGCGTTCTCATATGAGGGTTTGCATCGTGGTGCACGGTATGCAAAAACAGTTATTAATCTTGTGTTGCAAGGGGAAGGGGCTGGTGCGCAGCTTAACGCTGGTTTGTTAGCTACTGGCATGCAGCAGTACTCTTTTATTACTACGCAGCATCATCGGGCGCCACGAGCAAAAAGCAGCTGTATTGTGCGAACCGCAGTATATGATGCGGCCTGTGTGCAATATTATGGCTCAATTGACGTTGATGAGCAGGCGCAGTTGAGCGAAGCGTATCAACAGCAGAAAGCGATGCTTATGAGTGATCAGGCACGTGCTTTTGCAAAGCCAAGCCTTTCTATTCGTGCGCATGATGTGCAATGCGGGCATGGGAGTGCGATCGGTCAACTTGATGAAGAGCATCGTTTGTATCTGCAGGGGCGAGGAATTGATCATGATGCGGCAAAGCAGCTTTTGATCAGATCATTTTTTGATGAGCTGTACACAGACGGGGTGTTGCAGCAGATAATGGCAGGAGTCAAAAACTTGAATAAATCCCCTATTCCATTACTCTAATAGCCTAATGGGTAAATACTGTTTGTGCTGTATCTGGAGGTCTTGTATGAAACGTTTTCTGTTCATTTGTTTATTTCTATCTTCGCATGCCTTTGGTATGGAGGCAGGAATGCTTCCTCTACCTGGTCCCTCCTTTTTTCCTCCTACCGTTGTTTCGATACCTCCCAATGGGACGTTGGATCCTCTTCGAGGACCACTTGAACATCTTGCCTGTGCGGCCTATGAAAAGAATATGGAGGCAGCGCTTGTTTGTATGGATGATGTTGAGAAAAAGGTGGAGAGCGAACCGCAAACAAATTTGTTGCTTTGTCTTAAGCAGAGTGGGGCGTATACCCATGTAGGGAATCTTTCTTGCGGTGAAATCTCTTCTAGCAACGAAGCAGAACTCTTGGGGCGTTTTGGTGCGTTACTGCTCAAGGACGATCAAGGGGATGACTTTGACCTGCGTGAAGGGTTGAATTTTGTGCAAGTCTCTCTTGGTTCGCAGCAGTTGAGCGTGGAAGCCAAGAGGCGTGTTCGTGAGATAAAAGAGCGGTACCATGAACGACTTGGCATTAAAAAAAAGAAGAAAAAAACAAGACGGAAGAAACAGAATGCTGAATCTGATGCACAACAAGGAGAAAATATTGCTCAGCCAATACGGTTTTTAACGAAAGAGCGGCTACTTTCTCCGAAAAGGCCACCAGAGGAACCAAAAGAACTGCCCAAAAAAAAGAAGAAGAAAGCAAAGAAGAAAAAGAAAAAAGAATCTCCTTTAGATATGTCAAAGTTTACGGGGTCGTGGGATGAGGTAGTTATGAAGGTTTTGGGTAAGCCTTATACATCATATGAGCAAGCAATAGGATGCCTTACTCGTCCCAATACTTCCTTTGAAATTGCTGATCCACGATTAAAGAAAATGCTGGTTGATCAGTTGCGTGGTACTATACCAACGCATGATGATCCAGGTCGGCAAAGGGTTAAAGCAGATAAGTTTTTAACTGTTTTGCAACAAGATTGTTATGTGCTTGGACGGTTGCTTATTGAGAATGCAGGAGATGAAGCAAATCTAACTCAAGACGAAAAAGATCTGCCTTTCAAATTTATTCATGCGGCAGTTCGAGCGAATTACACGCCTGCGAAGCTTTATCTTGCTGGCTGTAAAGGGACGGGACTTACTAAACGGCGACGAGTTTTGCATTTGATGGATGCTTTTAAAAAAGGATTAAAAAAAGGTGAAATGAAGCAAGCTCTTGAGATTGCAGATGGGTACATTAGGGAAGGATACTTTTTGCCCTTGCTTGCTCGTATTAGTCGAGCAGCGGAATCGGGTACGCTTGATGCATATCTAGACGAATTAGAAAAAGATTTTCCGCCGATACGTATTTATCATACGGATGAAGAGTATAAAAATATTGTATTGCATAGTCCCTTTAAGAAGGGTGCCAATACCCATTGGTCTGCTCAGGCGATTCGTGCAACCATGAATAGTATCCATCTTCTTCGTGCGATTGAATCATCAAATGGAACGGATACTGAAATAACGTTGAAGAAAATGAGCGATGAGGTGATTGCCATAGATACACTTAGCCAGGAGCATCCGGAGCTTAGTGCGCTGTGCGGTAGTTGTTATTCATTGTTGGGGCGTGCCTATGGATGGTGTGGTGATATGAATAATGCATTGAAGGCTCACGGAAAAGCGATGTTGGATAGTGGCTATCATGAGGCAACGTTACTGCCTTATGTACGCTACGTGTTGCATCCTAAAAATGGCGTAAAAATTGCTGAAAAAGGGAACTCAGAATTCATAAAAAAATGCCTTGAAATGTTAGTTAATGGTGCTGAAAATTATAAAATATCAGCATATTTGCTCTATGCGGCATTTCATTCTCATAAAAATGATATGGAGGCGGCAGAATGTTTTGCGCAAAAGGCCGGGAAGCAAATGGAGCATGAACATAATCAAGATGAGTGCATGGAGGAGGTTTATAGGCAGGTAAGGCTCGAAATTCATGAGCGAAAAATGAATAAACAAAAGAGGAGGACAGTGGCGGGGGTGAGGAAAGAAAAACGGCAATTAAAGGAAAGGGTGAGCGATGGATTTAGTAGTGTGTCTCGCGTGATTGAATTAGCTGAGCATGAAGCGGAAAAAAATCCGTTGGAAGCATTGTTTTATTTGCGACAAGCCGCTTTTACAGAAAATATGTTTGGGATGTTGGGTATTCATGAGAATCTCCGGGTATGCTATGCTGCGGTTATTGCAAAGATTCAGCAGGCAGATGTAGAAGCTGCTTGTAAAGAACAAATAGAAACTATTGTGCAAGAGTTGCAAGGCAAGCAACAACAGGTTGATTCCTTGTGTACTCGTGAGAATGGTACGTGTGCTGTACCTATACCAAGAGAAAAAGATTAGTAATGAACGATCTAAAAAAAGATTTTCCACTTCTCATGCAAGATGAGATCTCCTACCTTGATAGTGCATCTACTACGCAAAAACCGCAGCAGGTTTTAGATGCAATACAGCATGCCTACACCTCGTACAATGCCAATCCAGGGCGCGGGATGTATACGTTGGCTGAAGAGGCAACGGAACAATATGAGAGTGCCCGCAACACCGTGGCGCAGTTTATTGGGGCAAAACCGAACGAAATTATTTTCACTGCTAACGCCACTGCGGGTATTAATCTTATTGCGCAGGGCTGGGCGCGGCAGCATCTCAAATCGGGTGATGAAATTTTGCTCACTGAACTTGAGCATCATTCTAATCTTCTTCCCTGGCAGCGCGTGGTCAAAGAAACAGGCGCGCAACTCAAATTTATTCCAATCCTCCCTGACGGTTCATTGGATATGAGAAAGATTGATGTATTGATTACTGAACGAACCAAATTAGTTGCGTGCACGCACAGCTCTAATGCAATTGGTACTTCGGTGGATGTAGCGGCTATTCTTGCGCGGGCACAACAAGTGGGCGCACGTACGCTTATCGATGCGTGCCAAACAGTGCCCCATCAAGCGATCAATGTTGCAAGCATGGGGGGTGATTTTTTAGTTTTTTCTGGCCATAAGTTGTTGGGGCCCACTGGTGTTGGTGTGCTCTATATAAAAGAATCCATGCAAGATGCGGTGCAGCCGCTTTCATTGGGTGGTGGCCAACCATTCGAAGTTGATTGGGATCAATACACGTTGCGTAAAGGGCCGCATAAATTTGAAGCAGGTACTCCTCCCTTTATTCAAGCAATGGGATTAGCCGCAGCGATCAACTATCTACAAGAAAAGGTTCCCTTTGATGCGTTGCAGAAGCATGAAGCTGCGTTGTGTGCACGATTAATTGATGGGCTTTCAACGATGAAAAACGTCACTATTCTGGGACCTGTTGATCAACTCAAAAAGCAAGGCCATCTCGTTACGTTTGTGGTGGACGGTATGCATCCGCATGATGTTGCGGCCTATCTTAATCAACAAGGAATTGCGGTACGTGCCGGCCATTTTTGTGCGCAGCCGTTGTTTACAAAATTGGGATACGATGGTGCCGTTCGCGCAAGCTTTTATTGCTACACGCAAGTAAAAGATATTGATCATTTATTGCAAGCAGTGCGCTCTTTCCATTCGCTCTGACCATCTCGACAGGCTCCAAATTACCTCTTGACCGTTTTTTTATAGCGCAGTATGGTGCTACATATTCGGGGTCTGATTACCAAAAGGAGTAGTAGTGAAACGGTATGATGATTGTATTATTTGCAATACGGGTGTTGCGGTAATCGGAGGATCGGGTGGTAGCCCCGTTGCAGGAAAAGCGATTTTTGATTCGGTACTTTCGGCGGGAAGTTTATCGGTTTTCTTACGTAACTTTGCACTCAATATTGCCAACACGCCTGATAATACGTTTCTTTTAGGCCGTAATCAGTTTACTAATGCGTATATGTTGTAAGGATGTAAAGAAATAATGAAGCAGTGGATCCGCATTAGTTTCGCAGTAAGCATGCTTGCGCTAGCCATTACACCTTTGTGCGCCACCGTGGCACCGATTATTTCCGGGCAATCGTTGTGGTGGATTGTAAAACGGATTGGTCTGAGCGTGGATGCAATTGAAAGCAAAGTTGATCTGATTGATACCACGACTACGGGAGCTTCGTGCGGTGTTGTTGAATTGGGTCAATCAAGTGTGATGGGTGGAATGCTTGGAATCTCTACTGCCGGCAGCTACTGCTTAAAAGAAGACATCACCGCAGACATTACGATCGGCTCATCCTGTGTGCTTTTAGATATGAATGGGCGTTGCGTAACTGGGACGATAACGGTTAGTAGTGGAAGTTTCTCAGTGATTAAAAATGGATTCGTTAACCCGCCAGCGCCATCAGGAGGGGCGGCGCCGCCGGCAGGAATTGATGTGGCAGGAGTTTTCAAATTCTTTATCGATAATGTAACCGTTTTGTGTGTTGATTCTGCTTCTGATACGCCAGGACGGCATGCGATTCAGGTTGTGGGTGATGATGTGCAGGTTAGACATTCCACGTTTATCGCCGGAGCGGGGGGGGCTTTTGTAAGCACATAAGCGGGTGATGGGGGAAGTGGTATTGTCCTTACGACTGATGCGAGTGACGTACTGGTTGCAAACTGTGTGCTGATAGGAGGCGATGGTGGTGACGTTACGGGTGATGGGGGGCATGGCATTGCGTTCATTACCAGCGTAGCAAGCAACGTATTTATAAAAAACTGCACGATCCAAAAATTAGGAGAGGGTGGAAGTAGTGCCTTTGCTAGTGGTGGAGATGGGGGACATGGAATTTTTATTGCTTTGGTGAATAACACAAAAATAGCGATCAGCAATTGCATTATTTCCGATACGGGTGCAGGTGGAAGTGGGGGTACAGCAGGCGGCAATGGG
>JAUUXD010000018.1 GCA_030588705.1 bacterium
GGGGGATGATAGACTCATTAGATTACATACGCATACAGGGGATGAATATGCAGAGTGGCGTTTTGATGGTAGATTGGAGGATGTTTTGTATACGTTGCGTCACTCTTTAGATAGTAGTTTCATGCTCTGGGTGGACAAGCATAGTCGCAACGTTCAGATATGTAGTATTCTTGGCAATAAATGTGCAGAGTATGACTATCATGATACTGTTCACCGTGCGGAATTTTCGCCTAATGCTGAACATATTGCGGTTGTAGGGTATGACGGAGTGGTGAAAATAGGAGATCTAAGAAGGCTTCTTCTTGCTCATCATAAACTGTCTCGTCCAACAAGAAGTCAGTATCTTTTGTTAAAAAAGCTTCAAGAGAGCATTTTGAAAGAACATAAGCCTGCGATTCTCGGGCAAGTGGAGAGAAAAGCGCTTGGTGAGATGCCTGATATTAAGAAGTTGATGCGCATTGAAACAAATACTGCTAAAACCAAGCTTTGGCGGGTGATGTTGGAGAGGGATGTGGTAATTTCTCTCGTTGATCAAGAAAAGGAAATGGAAATTTAGCATTGTTCATGTGGGGTATTTTGAACTTTAATTGAAAACCGAGGTGCTCAATTCGTCATTTGCTATGTTCAAGGCGATTTCAAAAAGAATATTCAACGTTTTAAGTTTTTTCTCTTCGTAGTCCGTTGCTTTTTCCCATTTTAAATTGGCAAATGAATCGGTGATGGTAAATAGTGCAATCATATCGATGTTGCGGTAAGCGGCCACTGCAAAGAGCGCGGCTGCCTCACCTTCAACGCACAGAACTCCTTCTTTTTGGTACCGCTCTACTTCGAATTTTGTTGTTCTATAAATGGCATCGGTTGTCCAACTTGGTCCTAATCTATAGGGAGTGTTTGTTGTTTTGAGGTAATCGAGCAGTTTTTTCTGCAAGGATTGAGAAGGATATGCGTACTTAGAACAGGGCAAGTAGTGGTGTGAGGTGCCCTCATCACGCATGGCTTTTTCACAGACAAGAATATCGCCAGGCTTAATATCTTTTTGCAATCCAGCCGAGGATCCAATAGCAATGATTTGCTTAACTCCCCATGCTATTGCGCGTTCAAGTCTCATCGCATTTGTTGGGCTGAACAACCCAAATTTTGCGATGGCAACGGATGGATGGTCTTTCAATATATGGACGTCCCCACACGCCTCAGTACGATATTTTTGTAAAATTCCCTCTAGGAACTTATCATCGTAGCACAGAATGATTGTTTTTGGGGGGGTGCATGTTAAAGGTTGTTTTTCCATTGCTTTATGATGCTCTAGGGTCATTGCTGGGGTGAGAAGCGCTGGGTACTTATATTTATTAGCAATGTTGGGAAATGGGTAACATGGCCCAATTACGAAATGTTGATATACGCCATAGGATATAAGGCCCAATACAAAGGATATTGCTACAATGATTACTTGTCGTGTAATATTCATATTCGTTTTTAATTCTTCATCTTGCTATCAGCGGGCTTCCATCGGCGTAGCAGCTCTTTGAAGAGTAACTCCTTTGGATTGGCCTTCGGATTCATTTCAAGTTTTGAGGTTGCCTCCTCGATGCTCACATCCACTATTGCTTGATCGCAGATGGTGCTATCAATTTTCTCTAGGGCTGGCGCGAGATCTGTGTACTGTGCTCTTTGCCGAATGCGTTCACTCACTTGTTCAATAAGGAGCGCTTCTAACGTTGTTAAAAAATCGGTAATGCTATGTTGTATCTCATGGAGATAGGTGGCATCTTCTGTTCGTTCTATTTTTTGGAGTTCTTCATGTAAGCCAGCCGATAGAGCGTGGCCAACAATATTTTTTAATGTTTCTTCATGCTGATCTACAAGCCAACGAAGTAATGCTAATAATTCATATGAAAGAACAAATTGTGCATTGTTTTTGGCTGAACCGTTATCTTGATTATTCATAACCAACCCTTTTCGTTTCGTGTGAGATCTATTCTTTGTATTAGGCGTATCATTTTATCTTTCAGCGGGTGAAACAGTTTGTGCAATATATGGGTAAGGGTGATCACTCTTCGTATTCAACTTCCCATTGCTCAACTTCAACTATAGGTTTTTCTTCTTCTGGCGTTGATACTGGGGTCATAGCATAGGATTGTTTTTCGTTGTTTCTCTTGATGTTCATAAGCTCTTTAACGTTGCGCTGTATGGTTTGTTGCGATTCTTCCGTTTGTTCGTCGAGGTGCTGCTGTGTTTTATCAAATATGGAATTCATTTCTCGCTGCATTTTCTTGATCTGTTTTTTTAGCTTAAAGATTACTTCTGCGCCAGCAAGATTAATACCCAGCTCATGCGTGAGATAAATAATTTCCTCCAGACGATCAACATCTTCCTCTGAAAAAAGGCGTGTATTGCCCTCAGATCGCTTGGGTGCTATTAGGCCCTGTTTTTCGTACAAACGGATAGTTTGTTGATGTACAGAAAACATTTTGGCAACAGCCGATATCGAAAAAAAACCCTGTTTTCGTTTTATCTTCATAAATGCCTCGGTTTGCTCAAATTACTGAGCTTCCAGTATAACATAGAAAATCTATTTTTTGGCAACTCATAATCGTTCCGCAGGGCAGATTGAATGAGGCGTTTCTATATGAAAACCGATGGAAAGGTTGGATCGGACAGCGGTGAAAGAGGTTGCGCATCGAGCGCTATTTTTCTAGAATAGGGGGCCAGCATGATATTGTACTGTTTGGAATCAATAAGGAGAACTGTATATGAACCGCTCAATCAAATGGCTATTCTGTGTAATCTTCATCAGTAACGGGCTTTATAGCTTTGGTCCGAAAACACTTATGGGAGTGCGCTCCCAGGGATTGAGTGTCCCCCGAGGGCTCGCTGGATGGCAACAGGTAATCTATCGGCCTGATTATGATGAGCACTACTTTGCCTTTGCGGTGGCCCCTGAATATTCCCATACGTTCCGTCGTGATGATATAGCCACCTTTTTATTCGGGTGCAAAGAGCTCATCTTTTCAGGTAGTCAGGTGGTGGGCCGGGGTGCCAACGATATCTTAGCAGACTATTTTGGCCTTCCGTCCGATTTTAAAAGTACGGTTCAGTTTGCTCCTCAGATCGTCAATTTTGTGATGGATTTGGATTGGTACATTGGTCTTGATGGATGGGCACCTGGCCTGTATGCCAAGATTCATGTGCCGATTGTGCACACCAAATGGGATCTGAAACTTAACGAGTGTGCGGTTGATCTGGGGACCACGTTTACCTCCTATCCGGCTGGGTACCTGGCAGCAGCGCCTATTGAACTTTCGGAATTAACTACTGGGGCCACGGCTCCTATGAATGTTCAAACGGCATTGCAAGGGAAAGCAACTTTTGGTGATATGCGTGAACCATTAAAATATGGAAAGGTGTTTGGTCGCCAAAACGATACGCGGGTTGCCGAGCTGAGTGCATCAGTGGGGTATAATTTTTTGCTGACCGATCGCTACCATTTCGGGTTGGCAGTTCGCGCTGCAGCACCAACCGGTACATTGCGGAAATCAGAGTTTTTATTTGAACCTATTGCCGGTAATGATCATCATGGGGAGCTTGGTGGTGCGGTAACTGGCCATATTCAGCTGTGGCATCGTGATGCGCATGATCAACGATTAGTGTTATACATTGATGCCAACATTTCTCATCTGTTTGAATCAAAACAGAAACGTTCATTTGATCTGACGGCTAATGGTGACGGAAGTCGGTATATGCTGTTACAAAAGATTGCGTTGCCATCTTCCGGGCTCAATATTAATGTTGCGCCCAACAACGTTTCGGCACCAAATCAGTATCAAGGGCGATTAGTGCCGGCGATTAATAAAACAACCTTGGATGCCCATATATCAGTGGATGTGCAGGCTGATGTTGCGATCAAGCTCAGTTATCAGCGATCCGAATGGGAAGTGGATCTTGGGTACAATTTGTGGGCTCGTTCTGAAGAAAAGCTTTGTGGGCGTGATTGTATAGAAAACTGCTATGCGGTGAAAGGGGATGCGCAGCTTTATGGATTCACCAATCCAGGCGAAACAGCAGTAGCCTTGAATGCTACGCAAAGCAAAGCAACTATCCATGGCGGCCAAGTGGTGCAAGCTGCTGCGTTCAATTCATTAGATCCGGGAAACTTTAATGAAGATTTTGAATACAGCAACATCAATGCGGATAACATTGCTTTTGCATCAGACAATCTTGGCGTAGCGCTTAATCAATTGACGGCCGCGGATGCAAGCCGTCTTGGGTTGGCACAGCTTTCAGTGCGTACATCAGATCCGGCAATCCTGGTAACCGATAGTGATATTAATGAATGCTCTGCACTGCTTCCAAAGGCTATTTCCCATAGAGTTTTTCTGTACGCAAGCTATACGCCTGATGTTTATGAAGGACTTGTGCCGTATATTGGTGGTGGTGGCTTTGTGGAGTTTGCGCATCCTGATTGTGATAATTTTGCGCCAGCGCAATGGGGTATTTGGCTAAAGGCTGGTATTACTAAGTAGGTGACCCTACTTGATCGAGGAGAGTAGATGAAAACGATACAACTACTATTTGTGGTTGGAATAACAGGATCATTGATCAGTGGTCCTTTTGTGAACAATCCAAGAAAAGTGGCACAAGAGCAGGCAACACAAGCATTCAAAACGGCAGGAGTGCACACTCGTGGTATTGTTGGCAATGTAAACGAGGTACAAGATGTGGTGGGGCGAATTAAAAAAGGGATGGATGAGGTGCAACGGGCGATCTATGCGCCGCGTAGTCCATTTTCACGCTTAAAACGTATTGCGAATGATCTTGAGCAGTTTCAAAAGAGTTTGCCTATGGTGGAAAAGATCATTCCTACTGTTGATCGGCAACGTTTGTTGGGCAGGGCGAATGAAACTGATGAACTACTCAAAAAAATTACGAACGCGCATCAAAAGAGTTTGGTGCGATTGCTTTCGAGCTCCTATGATGCAGTTCTCTTTGAAATGGATACGGTGGTGATCCATGCGATGCTGCACCACACACGCCAAACACTATATGATATAGCAGGAATGCTCGATAGTGTGATACATATACGTGATTATGCCGGGAACTATTCGAACGATGTGCTTGATCTTGAGCTGATCCAGCGGGTGCGAGAAGTTTCTGAAGCGGTACGAGTGATGGCGGGAAAATTGAATGAGATTATGCAGGGAGGTTCGCGTAGTATGAGATCGGAGCGAGAATCGTTTGTTGCAGATCTTCTTAAAAATAGAGAAAAAATTGATACTGCAATTGGTGCGATGCAGAAAAGCTCATCAGCCATTAATACGGCAGTACAGAAAATACAATCAGATCTTACCCGCATGACAAAGGCGAAAAACACTTTAGTACGGGCAGCAACTATGATGCAAAAACGATTGACTCAGTCATTGCTCAAAGTGCGCAAAGGAAATACCGGACAAGATAGTTCCTCTTTGGCATCTGCGGAGGTGCAAAAAATGATGGAGGGATTACACGGCCCTATAGTTGCCGTATTAACGCTTTCGGCGGATATTTTAGAACAGGCGGTGCTGAGTACGCAAGAAGGGATTGCGGGTATCAATTCGTTCAAAACCTATATTGGCTTTGATGTAGTGAATTCGGTAGTTCGTCTTGATCTGGATGCGCTGCCAAAGCTTACTCGCAAACTTTCTCGTACGATTACGCAGCTGCGTGAGAAGCTCGCTTAGTTCGAGGCCTTGCAAGCGTGAAGACGGATCATGCCAGCATATCATTGCGGATTCGATGAATGGGCGTCAACGCAATGCTTCAACAGTGCAGTAAGTGATTGCCGCCGAACTATTGGCAGAGCCTACACATTAAAGCGGATTAAAACCACGTCCCCATCGTGCACGAGGTAATCTTGGCCTTCTCGGCGCATTTTACCCAACTCCTTTAGTTTTGCCTCAGAGCCCAGCTCAAAAATATCTTTGCAGTTAAAGATTTCAGCACAGATGAATCCACGTTCTAGATCGGAATGGATTTCCCCAGCAGCTTGCCGAATGGTCATGCCGCGCCGAATTGGCCATGCATGTGCTTCTTTTGGGCCGCAGGTGAAAAAGGTGATGAGGCCTAGATGTTCGTACGTTTTGCGGATGATCGTATTGAGTCCCGGTTCTTTTAATCCGAGCAGGCCCATGAGTTCCTGTGCTTCCTCGGGATCCATCTGAGAAAGTTCATACTCTATTTTGGCGCTGATTGGGATCACGCGCTCTTTTCCGAACGTTTCTACTAACTTTTGGTAGTGGGGATTTTGTTCGTATGAATCAAGCTCCTTCTCGCTAATATTGGCGAGAATAAGAAATTGTTTAGCGGTGAGTAGGGGCAGCATAGGCATCGTTGCCTGATTTACTAGTTTGCACACCAGTTCTGCGTTTCCTGCATCAAGTGCTCCCTTGATCTTCAAAAGGAGTGTTTGTTCTGCTTCAAATGTTTTTCGTGCAGGTCCGGTGTTGTTGCGGATTTCCTTCACCAGCTTCTCGAGCCGCTTATCAACCGATTCTAAATCTTTGAGCATGAGCTCTGAAACGATAATCTCGTAATCATCAATGGGATCGATTGTTTCGCCGTGATGTATAATATTGGGATCTTCAAAGCAACGCAGCACGTGAAGAATGAGATCAACCTCTCGAATATGGCTCAGAAATTTATTGCCAAGCCCCTCACCGGATGCAGCTCCTTTCACGAGTCCTGCAATATCCACAAACGATACGGTGGCGGGAATTTGTTTTTTAGAACCATAGATTTTCTGCATCTTATCAAGACGAGGATCGGGGACTTGTGTGATTGCCATGTGGGGATCAATCGTGCAGAATGGATAGTTCTCTGCAGGGACTGATGATTTGGTGAGTGCGTTAAATAGGGTTGATTTACCAACATTAGGGAGGCCAACAAGGCCTGCTTGAATAGTCATAGTGTGTCCTTGCTAATGAAGCGCAGCTCGACGGCTTGAAATCCGTTATATTACGCGGAATTCTTCGAAGCTCGTCAGAGCGTAGTAGAATAATGGTATAGTTTGGGCTAAAAACAGGATTTATTCAACCTGTTTTGTGGTTATTGCTTGTATAAAAGGGTTGATCCATGGTAGAAATCAGTAACAAGAACTTACTAACCCCTCTTTAAAAAGGAGTATCCATGAAAAATCCGTTCATTAAATGGCTTTTCATGCTATCATGCCTCATCTCTTCATTAGCAGCGATTAACGTTGGCCTTATGCCATTTGGCTACAATTTCTTTCAGTCAGATTTTGTTGTTCTGAGGATGTCCAATCTGATTCCACTGTTCCATTATATTATCCTCGCAGCCGGTCTTGTTATGTTAGCAGGTTTCATCATGTGTGTTTCCGGGAACCACAAAAATTGCAATAAAAGTTGTAAATAAACAGGGATTAGAGGTTAATAAAAAGAGCCCGCATTCAAGCGGGCTCTTTTTATTGCTTGTATTATTTATAAGGCGTATTAGATCATTTTGTGCAGATTTCCTGTACAGCTCCCTTAATCATCACACGGATTTCTGCCGGTAGGTAAGGAAGATTGTCCCACGATTCTTTTTTCAGGCAAAGAAGAAGGGTGGTGACTCGCTTCATTCGTTCTGCTTGTACGAGTATAATGTTTTGTTGTGTTTGTTTTAGTCCAGAGGGAGATGCCTTTTTATGGTTTTTCCGCAATTGAAAAGGATCAGTGTCATATTTCAGCAGGAGTTTTATATGTTCTTCAGTTCCAAAAGCTATAGCGTCATCGAGTTCCCTCCAAGGGGAGTGGTGGTTTTTGGTCATGCTAATGGCATTTGGATTAGCGTCATGCTTTAACAAGAGCTGTGTAATAATAGGATCTCTTTTATTGGTTGCGAAAGATAATGGGGTGCAGGTAGCGGAGTTGCGCTCATTGGGGTCTGCACCTTCTTCGAGCAAGCGAGTTACTTCCGGAATATTTCCCTCCATTATTGCAGTCATAAGCGGAGGATTGGGATGTCTCTCTTCTTCTGTATCATACCAAGAAGATATGGGCAATGATTCATCAGCAGCTGTTTTCATGCCTGGTCTTGCGCTTATCAAGGAGCTGATTACAAGAAGATATAAAATATAATGTTTTTTCATTTGTTTACCTCGCATTGTATATTGATGTGTGCGCTCAGCGTAGCAGATTGTGGCTAAAATAAGCCATTTGGATTAAAGAAAGGCCCGGCATAAAACCGGGCCTTTCTTTAATCCGAGTCGTTTACTCGTTAATCTCAGTCTCGATAGGGCCATCACCTTTTTGTGATGCGTCATCCCCAGCGGATTGATCTTTCTTGCTGCCAGCGGCTGCATTCGGATCTTGCTTTGGTTGTTCCGCTTGCTGCTTATATAAGATCTCTGCAACTTTGTGTGATGCTTGGATCAGCTCTTCCGTTGCCTTTTGCAGCTGCTCAGCATCATTCTCATGATCCTTGAGTGCCTGTTTTGCTTTGGCAATAGCAGTTTCCGTTGCCGTTACATCAGCCTCTGTGAGCTTTTCTTTGTTTTCTTTGACGGTCTTTTCAACTTGGATGATCGTGCTATCAAGTTGGTTTTTCTTCTCGATCGTTTCACGAGCCTTTTTGTCGTCAGCTTCGTGTGATTTGGCTTCTTGGACCATGCGATCGATTTCATCCTTATTGAGCCCACTGCTGTTGCTAATCGTGATCTTCTGCTCTTTGCCGGTTGCTTTATCTTTAGCAGATACGTGTACGATACCGTTTGCATCAATATCAAACGTTACTTCCACTTGTGGCACGCCGCGTTGTGCAGCAGGGATTCCTTCAAGCCTGAACTGGCCGAGTGTTTTATTGTCTCGTGCAAATTCACGTTCACCTTGAACCACTTTGATATCTACGGCTGTTTGATTGTCATCAGCGGTAGAAAATACTTGTGATTTCTTAGTTGGGATCGTGGTATTTCTCTCGATCAAACGCGTGGTTACGCCGCCCAGGGTTTCGATACCCAATGAAAGGGGCGTTACATCAAGGAGCAACACGTCAGTTACTTCACCAGCGAGCACACCGCCTTGAATACCAGCACCATTAGCAACCACTTCATCAGGGTTCACTGATTTGTTTGGTTCTTTACCGAAAAACTCTTTCACGAGTTCTTGAACCTTGGGAATACGAGTTGAACCACCCACGAGAATCACTTCATCAATTTCTGATGCGCTCAACTTTGCATCCTTTAGAGCCTTTTTGCATGGATCTAACAGACGGTCAAAGATTGTAGAGCAGAGAGATTCGAGTTTTGCGCGGCTGATTTTAATAGTTAAATGTTTTGGCCCAGAAGCATCTGCGGTGATGTATGGCAAATTGATATCGGTTTCAGGCAAAGAAGAAAGTTCCATTTTTGCCTTTTCAGCAGCTTCTTTAAGGCGCTGAATTGCCATCGTATCGTTTTGTAAGTTGATACCGTGCTCTTTTTGAAACACCTCTACGAGATAGTCGATGATCTGGTTATCAATATCATCACCACCCAAGAGGGTGTCGCCACTGGTTGATTTCACTTCAATAACCCCATCGCTCACGTCAAGGATAGAGATATCAAATGTACCACCACCGAAATCAAACACGGCAAGCTTGCCGCTCTTTTTCTTATCAAAGCCGTAAGCCAGTGCTGCAGCAGTTGGTTCGTTAATAATTCGTTTCACGTCGAGGCCGGCAATCTTACCCGCATCCTTAGTTGCCTGACGCTGTGCGTCGTTAAAGTAGGCAGGAACGGTAATTACTGCTTCAGTTATCTTTTGTCCCAGATACTCTTCAGCAACTTGCTTTAAATAGCTTAATACGGCAGCGGAGATTTCCTCTGTGGAGTATTGCTTGCCTTGGATTTCAAGAGCGCAGTCACCATTTGAAGTTTTAATAACCTTGTAGGGCATGCGTGAGATTGTGCTGGCGATTTCTTCATATTGATGACCAATGAATCGTTTTGCTGAGAAGATTGTATTTTCAGGATTGGTCACTGCCTGACGCTTTGCCACGGTCCCTACCAAACGTTTTCCATCCTTCGTGAAAGCTACTATTGAAGGGGTCGTGTTTGCACCTTCTTGGTTGGGGATAACTTTTGCTGATCCACCCTCCATGAACGATACTACTGAGTTCGTGGTCCCGAGATCGATTCCGATTATTTTTTTCATCGTCTGCCTCATATTTTGGTATGATTTTGTTCTATTTCCTGCCCCTACGGGGCCTATTCTGAAAATGAAAATTTGATACTAGAAAGTATACGCAAACCAGGGGTGGCTGTCAAATGGGGACTCAGGAAATATGAGGCCTGCGAGGAAGATTTCCTGATGACCCGTCTACGCTTATCCGGGTCATCAGACTCGGCAAGCTACGCCGGGCTTCGCTTGGGCGCTCCGTGCCCTGCGCTCGGGCCTGGTGACAGGGGGGTGGCCTTGTGGTATGCTGGCAGGGTTAAAATAGGGTATATAAAAGGTAAAAGTGACATTCTATGGAGGATCCGATGAAAAATCTTAAAAGTATATCATATGGCCTGATTGTTGGTCTGGCGTTTGGTGGAGCCGTTTCGGCCATTCAAGCGGTGCCCCCGCTGACTAGGGTAGGAAATCTTGCCGCAGGAGCTTTTTATTTTTTGCGTGACCAATACAATAAGTTTCGTGACCCATCGGGAGATAAATTCCTCAGAGACCTGACTTGTTGCTATGATTTTTTCGAGCATCTTGATAAAGAGGTGCCCTCGCAACATGATGGGGGTCCGTATTCTTGGGATGTGATAGCCAAACGTCAAATAACTCTTTTGCGTAAGTTTCCCGATTCTTATTCTTATGAACGTAGCAGTAATGGTGGTAGCGACGATTTTCATAAAGTGCATATGTCCCTTAGCGGTCGCTGTTCTTGGTTTGGGATAAAGCTTGAGTTTGTTGATCGTCGTATAGCAGAAGACGTGCGTAAGCGTATTGAGCAGCTTGCAGACAAAAAAAATCTGAAGGTAGAGGATCTTGAGAGGGGTGGGCTTGAGTTTAAAGATTTGGCAGATTTATCTAAATGGATGGTTGCGCAGGAAGTTGCGAGGGAAAACAAGAAGAGAATTGAGCCTGGACAGCTAGCAATTGAAAAAGGGCTACATGAAAATGGTCTTATCTATCAACAACCAGAGATACGCAGAAAAATCATGAGACATGTATTCGAGTTGGAAGAGGCTGAGGAGGCAAAATCAGAGTAAGATTATATTTGATATTGTACTATCCCCTGGGGTAAAACCTGGGGGATTCTACTTCGCTAACCTGTCCTTCGAAGCTCGTCAAGGCGTAGTAGGAAGCTACGAAGAATTTCGCTCAATCCAGCGGCCTGAAAGCCGTTGGGCGCTTCATTTTCTGGTGCTTTGTAGATAGCCGATTCCCAAGATTCCTAGCACAATAATAAAGCAGACGGCGATAATGTCGGTTGCTGCTGAAAGGGCGTAGGCGACTTGGGCAATGAATGGCTGGGAGCCGAATAGGATGAGCAGATTGCTGCCAAGGGCTATGCTGGCGGTGATAAGAATGTTGGCCATGCTGATTGAATGGGGCAGGCGACGTTGGCGCCAGGCATGAAGAAGCCGGTCGGCAAAGATGGCGCCGAAAAAGGGGATAATGAATATAGCTTGCAATGAGGCAACAATCAGATCAAAGATCGGGCGTGGCAGCATAAATTCTCGAATAACGTAGGCGAGCAGCACGGTGCAGGCAATGCCGATGAAGAACAGCATTAAGCGTCGGATTTTTTTTTGACGGTTCATATGCTGGAGCGGTTTGAGCGGGTTGGTTAAATGTCGATACATCTCAGCGAGGTAAGCCGTGTAGAGGGCGCTGAGCGCAATCACTAAGGCAAGGCGGCTCCACAATACCATTACTCTTCCCGTTTCTTACCAAATATATGCGGCAGCGCCATGATCGTAATGAGAAAGAGCAGAATGCCCAGCCCGGTGCCCGACCATGCGCCAATTTTGTTGAGCCTGCTGACTCCTTTTACGATAGTGGCCTGATTGGTGAGAATAATTTTAAAAACAGTGTTGCCGGCGATGATAACCATGCAGACTATGCTGAATATACGAATGATGAAGAACAGCCGCTTTTGGCGCCAGTAAAACCACATTTTATCGATAAATGAAGATAGGCTGCCGATGATGCTAAGTGTTCGCGTGGAGGCGGCTACGAGGGGGAATATGACGGTGCCAAGGATTCCTTTGGCAAAACCGGATTTGATCGGAAGAATTTGTTTAAAAATGAGAGAGGGTGCTCCAAAGAGAATACTGATGGCGATGCCAAAGCCGAAGATGATAATGCCAGGCAGTAGTTGAAAAAGGGAGTTGTTTATTTTGCGCATTAAATCGTAATACACGACGAAGATAAAGGTGAGGAAAAAGCTGGTGAGTATTACATTTGAAAGAAGAATTTTCTGCATCAGAGTAAGCGTCATACACATTCCTTTATGGTAAGGAGTTCAGTAGCAGTTATAACAGATCGTTTAGTAATTTGCCAACCGATTGTGGTGTTGTTTTGTTAATAAGGAGAGTGTCCGATAATTCTTTATCTTCAAGAGTCAAATGTTTACTAAGTTGGAAGAGGGTGGTTGGCCCAGTTTTGTACCATTCTGCACTCCGTCTTACCCCCCGCCCCCTCATTTTCCCTTTTACCAACCTCACTCACTTCGCTCTTTCGGGGGTGTATGCAGATGCTTTGTAGTTCAAGACGTGGGGAGAAGGGGTAAGAAGTGGGGCAAGATGTGTAGCTGAATGTGTTAACAGGGAGAAGAAGGGTGACGATGGAGAGGGAGTGTGCCTTTGGGGGAGGGAAGAGTGTCTTCGATGTGGGGAGTGTAGCAGGATGTGGCTGAGTGAGGGTGGGCTCGTCTGCGTTGCTTAGGTCTTTAGGTCTCCTGCCGACCGGGCAGGCGGAGTACGCTATTCTTTCTAGGCATTATTAATTTCTAATTACAGTCAATCTCGCCTTATGCAGGCAGCATAAAGGTATTGCTTGCCCAATACCTTCAATACAAGGGCACCACCATGCTGTTGGATCCGCTCTCCCGCTCGCAAGCTAGACACACGTCCTCCCTCCGGTTGGACTTTGGTCAGCCGTTCGCTACTGGAATTTCAATAGTAGGGTGAACGAAAGAGAGTAATAGCAACTACTCTCCATATATAAGTAATCCTTCGAAGAAAGCGGAGGAGAAGGGCGTTTAAGTAAAACGAATGGGGGCAGACACAATGAACCTTCTTTATTATTCCCCTAATGGGGCGGCCGACCTGTCCGCCGTAGCTTACCGAGCCCGAAGTAGCCCGTAGGGCGAAGACGGGTCCTTATATCCTATATATATAATACGTGCATACGCGTATAAGAAGATAACTAACCAATCGGACGATATGAATACAAAGAAGAAGGGGGAGTAAACCAATAGACGATATGCGTAGGGTGAACATGAGTAGTATCATTACACCTATATACGGAAGATAAGAAAGAAACAAAAAAAGATACCTACGCCGTACTTCCAATAGTCTCTCATAGGGTATAAGGATTGTTTCCAATATATATCCTATAGTCATTAACAAAAATGCGTGAAAAACATCGGGTGTATACAACCTATTGGGTACAAAACAGATTACAACCAGGATCCCTAAAAGGGGAAGGATGAGGCGGGCGGTTTTTGCTACTACCTCTTTTACCGCAGAGATCATCATAGAGTTTTTCTCTCCCCTACTCTCATGTCCCGTTTCTATGTGTGCAAGGAGTGCCGTATCGGCTACCCCAATCGTCTTGATGATGATCCGATAGAAAAACAGTGCCCCGTCATTAGCTAGTTTGAATATGTTGGCAACCGCCACCCCACTGCTGCTCGTGATCAAAAGGAGAAGGAAGTTGCGCTCGGAAAAGCTTTTAATGATCGTGGTGATCCACATGATGAGTGAGTGGGTGAAGAACTGGCGGTAGGTCGTAGAGGTCGGTGTTTCTGTGCTGCTGAATTCGGGGTCCCCAGCGAAATTTATGGCCGTGTCCGGCGTAGCTGATAAGCGTAGACGGAAGCTGGGGTAAAAGAACGCTCTATATGCTATCACACATACCCCTACTGAGCTGATGGCGGTGATGGTAAGCGTAGTCATAAGAAGAAGATGAGTTGGTAATAGGATGAGTGCGCTTACGAGTGCTGCAAGCTCAAGAACGCTGCTGCTGGTGGCGATGATGTTAAATGGTTTGTTAAGGAAGTAGGCATGGTACGCCAAACGAATGATGCTTTGTGTGCCCTGGGCCAAATAGATGATGGTGGCCAACAAAAGGATCGTGGGCGGATGGGATTGTAGAAACCATATCAAAAACGGCAATGCGCACAGCAGGATGCTTAGATGAATAATAAGGATGGTGGTGATAAGTGTTGTGCGCTGTGCGCTAAACAGTGGTGCAAAGCGCGGGATAGACTTGCGTAATCCCAAATCAAGCCACAGTAATAATAAAAAGATAGCGCTGGTGGTGGTAGCCCACATCGAGAAATGGTGCGCGGATAGTGCGTAGTAAAGTAGGAAGGTGCGCATCGTGGTGGCGGACTTATGAAAGAGGTACGCAAGAGCGTTCCAGGAGAGCGCGGAGGAGAACGAACGGAAAAGAGGTGTTGATGTATGGGAGCTCATGGGGGTAAGTGTACCCGCAAAAGAAGAACGGTTCCAGTGGATATGCTGGAACCGTTATGAAATACTATTCAGTTGGCCGCTCTGAGAGAGGAACTCCTTCTTGCTCTATTGACTGGCCTCTTTCTGCTTTGATGAGACTTCGGATGGCTTCTTGGGGTACTGGCTGTCCTGTTGCTTCTAGACCTGCTTTCTGGAAAACCCATATGGCGTGAAGAGTACGTTTGCTTATTGCGTCTTGAATCATGTCCCTTATTTTATCAGCCCTTCTCGGATTAAGTTGGGGCGGGACACGAGCTCCTGCCGGAAGAACCGGATCAAGTGGTGTTCCATGCGACTTGGAAAAGAGAAGAGGATCGGCTCCGTATTTAAGCAAGAGTTGTACAATGTCTGGGTAGCCATTTAAAGCGGCCACATGCAAGGGGGTGAGTGTATATGTTTCATAAGTATAGTATTGAGCATTTACGTTGGCACCAAAAGAAAGTAAGAGTCGTACAATTTCTATGTTGCCTTGTATGGTAGCTTGAACCAGGGGTGTGTAGTCGCGTCTATCCTGAGCTTCTATGTTAGCGCCATGCTGAAGTAAGAATTGTACAGCTCTCGATTTGTTTCCTTTCACAGCTAGATGTAAAAGTGTTTCCCCATACAATTTAGAATGCAGAGAGAACCAATCATTTCCTGTTTCTATGTCAGCTTCCGGTGCAAGCAGCAGTTGCTCTAGAGCGTGCAGATTTCCCTCGAAAGCAGCCCTGTGTATATCTGGCCATTCCTCGATTTCTGTTTTTTTAACTGGCCATTCCTCGATTTCTGTTTTTTTAAATAGATATTTTCCATATGCCCACTTTGCGCCAAAGATAGCTGCGATAAATGCAGCAATGACGCCGGCCTTAATAGCCGCTTTTTTAATCTTTTTCATGCGTTCTTCAAGTTTCTTGAGCTCTTCCGGAGAAGCTTTTCCTGCCTTGCGTTTTCTGTGAAGCTCGCGAGTTTCTTTATAGTTGGCCACAAGGCGGCGTAGAAGGCTTTGTTTCCGTTGTGATAATGGTTGTTCCTGTTCCATAGCTATGGCGGATCCGGGCGCTTGTAGAGCCATTATGGCCAGCAATGCCCAGCTAAGAGATCGGGATAGTTTGAGAATTCCTCCTGCGCTCAAAGAGCTACGGCGGACATGCTTCTTCATGATTTCTTTCCTCCAAGAATTATCGATTTCTACTTCCTTATTTTCCCTTATCATAGCAGAAAGAGGGCTTTATTGAAAGAGTTTGGCGATCTGGGGATGCTAAATAAGCCATTGGGAGCGGCCAGACAGGCTGTTTGGTGCAAATCTTGCGCATGGCGTGATCGGTGTGCCATAGTGGATCTATTCAATAGCAGCCACTAACGGGGGAGAGCTCATGCAGGCGCGTAGATTAGTCATTGTATCAATAGGTGTACGTCTTGGGATCCTGCTGCTTTGTTTTACGCTGTTCTATATGCATAAAGCGTTCGGGCGCTCCTATTTTAATCCATCACTCTCAAAAGATGCGCAACGACGAGCAGTTAAGCAGGCTCCTAATCTTGATGTACGCAATAGGTTTGGGTTGACCGGGCTGATGTTCTCGGCGATCAATGGTGAGCTGGAATTAGCACGGGCGCTCTTTCAGCAAGGGGCAAGCCTGAATCTAATAGATCCGAAAGAAAAAAATACGGCGCTGCATTTTGCAATCAATAATATGCGATCTAAAGTGAGCCAACGGGTGGGAACCTATCTGATTGATATGTATGCAAACACGCGCCTCAAAAATAAGTACGGCCAAACCCCACTCCATCTTACGATATCAACGGACATTGATAGCGACTGGATTGCGATGGTGGAGCGACTGATCA
>JAUUXD010000061.1 GCA_030588705.1 bacterium
TGATCGTATGATTCCTTAAGCTGCTTGTTTTTGCTCAAACAGTCGATTTGAGGGGTAATCGTTAATGGAAGGGCGCATAGGGTTAATAATAGGAATAGTATTTTCTTCATGATGCCTCCTTCTTGTTGGTTTGTTTGGAAACTGACTTGTCTGAAGCAGAGACGGGCCTGTCCGCC
Organism: bacterium; assembly: GCA_030588705.1. Taxonomy (GTDB): domain Bacteria; phylum Babelota; class Babeliae; order Babelales; family Vermiphilaceae; genus JAUUXD01. Next base: position 177 of record JAUUXD010000061.1, read on the forward strand.
GGAGCTTGCCGAGCCTGATGGCCCGGATAAGCGGAGCCAGGGTCTTGAATGAGCTGCTCATACAGCTCATCCATGCTTTCATTGTCTGGTGTATAAAACTCTTCGCTGAAAAATGGCGGGCTCTCTTGTCCGATGCGGCCAACGCAGGTTGGGCATCCTGAGAGTCCGGTGAAAAGTGATCCGATAAGCATGAGGGTACCAAGGATTTTCTTCTTCATGATCTTCCCCTATTTTTAATGGTTACATATCTCGATCTTACTGAAAGAGAGAGATAAATAGCAACAGTTCTGGCGAATGCCAGTAAAAGGGTAGGTGGTATTCCTACAGCGGTTAGTCTTTAAAAGTTTAAGGAGTCGCTTACCTTCTGGCCTCTAAATAAACATTAGCTGCCAACCAGCCAGCAGGGCGACCGATATCGAATCGTTTCCCTTTGATTTTGTAGGCCAAAACTTTGTGACCATTTTGAGCGAGATGAGTGATTGCGTCGGTTAGTTGTATTTCGCCGGATGATTGGGGAGTAATGGCTTTGATGGCATCAAAGATGGCAGTAGGGAGCACGTACCGGCCAATAATGGCGAGATTGGAAAATGCTTCTTCTGGTTTTGGCTTTTCAATAATATCCACCACTTCCACGAGATCATCTTGGAGGGTTGTGCCTATTTTAATTGAGCCGTACGCGCAGATCTCTTCTTGTGGTACTTCCATTACGGCAATCACTGCCGCTTGCTCTCGCTGCGCAATCTCAATAAGCTGCTGCATGCATGGCTGCTCGTCCACAATAATATCGTCTGGCAGCATGATGCCGAAGAAATCCTCTTTAACGCAATCTTGTGCCATGAGGATCGCGTGTCCTAGTCCCTTCATTTCCCGTTGCAGAGGATAAGAAAATGTGCACTGGTCGATGAGCTGATTAATGTCATCAAGCAGGGCAGATTTACCCGTTAAAGAAAGCGCCGCTTCCAGTTTTTTATTATGAGAAAAATAGTTTTTAATTGCCTGTTTTTCCTCACTAATAATGATGCAAAAGTTTTTGATATCTGAGCGCACTCCCTCTTCTATCACTTCTTGCAGTGCTGGCTTATTGATCAGGGGCAACAGCTCTTTTGGAACGGTTTTGGTGAATGGTAAAAATCGAGTGCCAAATCCTGCGGCGGGAATTACGATGGTGGAGATGTTCATCTTTACCCCTAGAACTGATTCATAAATGAGATATTTGAGCTGTGAAACAAACGAATATCATTGATACCATATTTGATCATGGCAAGCCGTTCAATGCCAAAACCAAGCGCAAATCCGCTATATTTTTCGGGATCTATGCCGCTGTATTGTAATACCTTGGGATGCACGAGACCTGATCCAAGCAGCTCGATCCAGCCGGTTTTTTTGCAAATAGCGCATCCGGTAGTGCAAAAGGGACAGCTGCCATCAATTTCAAGGCCCGGTTCCACGAACGGAAAGTAGCCGGGACGCACGCGAATCTTCAGATCGTTTTTGCCAAAGAACGCTTGTAAGAATTCCTGTGCGGTGGCCAGTAAATTAGAGATTGAAACATCGGTATTGATCAGCAATATTTCTCCCTGCGTAAACATAAAATCGTGCGTGGCATCGGTGGCTTCGCTGCGATACGCGCGGCCGGGTGCAAACACCGCCAGGGGCGGCGTTGTTTTTTCCATCTCATGCGCCTGCACCGATGAGGTGTGTGTACGCAACAAGCGGTCGGGAGAACATAACCAAAAGGTATCATGGCTATCTCGTGCCGGATGATCTTCTGGGATGTTGAGCGTGGTGAAGTTGTAATATTCTGTTTCCACTTCCGGGCCATCAGCAACGGTGTAGCCCATGGAGATGAATATCGTTGAAAGTTCATGGATCAGCTGTGTGTAGATATGGGTGCTTCCGCGCAGTTGATGGGGGCGGTAGGCCGTTACATCAAAAAGCTGTTTGGTGATCGATTTGGCATCAATCCGTTTTTTATGTGTTTCGTATGTTTCTTGCAATAATGTTTTGAGCGTATTGAGCAGGGGGCCAAGTTCCCGTTTTTCCTCAAGAGAGCAGTTTTTCAGTGTGCTCATTAGCTCAGCAATTTTTCCGTTGCGCCCAAGGTATTCAACGCGGATTTGCTCAAGTTCATCGGCGGTCTTTGCTTTGCTGCAGGATTGCATGCAGGATTTCTCTATTTTTTCGATCGTATCTTTTATTTTTTTCATGAATCTGTTCCTTGTATGAGGGCCAGTGTAGCAGAGAGTTTTTTTGCTGGCAATGCAGGCTATTGATTTGACAACCATAGCCTAAGCCGGTACCATACAGGCATATCTTGATTTTCCCTTCAAAATATTAGCCGGGGTAGCTCAGTGGTAGAGCGTAAGCCTGAAGAGCTTAGCGTCGTTGGTTCGATTCCGACTCCCGGCACCATGCTTCGCCTATCCATGCCTACTGGCTTGGCAGGCTTCGCATGGCACAGCCCTGTTCGGCATCCATGCTACGCATAAAGCTACGCAGGACACGGTAGCTGAAAGCGACGACGCCAGTCTTTTTTAATGAACTATCATTGTTTCCCCTCAGAGACTCATGCTAGGGTACTCGAAATTAACTGTGTACCCGATGAGAGGATTATGCCATGAAGCAACTACCATCAGAAAAGTACAATGTGGCCTGGTTTAAGCTGGCCGATTGTATTGCGCGGGGGGAAAAGGAACGGGCACTGGGAGTGTATCGATTACTAGCACATTCATTTGATGATCCGGCATTAGCGCGTCAGCTGCATGCCGATATTCTGCTTTCATTCAAAGATGAACGAGCGCAGGAGGCGTACCAAGAGGCAGCAGTTCTCTATCGTGAACGTGATCGTCTGATTGAGGCGGCAGCGGTCTATGAGCATTTAGTGACGCTCGATCCGAATAACGTGTTTTATCGCACAGAAATCATTGAGTTGTATCAGCAGCTGGGGATTGCGTCTAAGGTTGGCCAGTATCTGTATAAGCTAATTGATGATCTGATGGCGCAAGATCAGTGGAAAAAAGCGATCGAGATCAGTAACCAATACGATACGGCAGGGGATCTTACGTTCACTGCCCAGCTTCATGAGCAGATGCTCTTTCATTTGATCAATAAAGATCTTCTTCACGACACCATC
>JAUUXD010000065.1 GCA_030588705.1 bacterium
TGCGCATTTCTCATTCTTATGATTTTGATACAAAAAGGAAAAAGCAGTATGGGGCTTGGAGGGCTAGGCGGCGGATCTCAAATGTTATTTGGTGGATCTGGTGGACAAGACATGTTCCAGAAAGTTACCTGGATTCTAACCGGTATTTTTCTTTTAGGCTCATTAGTGTTATCTATTATGAAGACAACACAACGAGGCAGCTTCAAATATGTTCAGAAAACTACCGCTGCTGCACCAAAACCGTTGCCACAACAACCACTAACCAGGCCGGATTATGCTGGCGCACTCGCCGATGACAAAGAAGGCCCGCTATCAAACGAATAAGGTACCGTTGCGATGAGAGTAGGAATCATTGAACGATTGGTAAATACAGTAGGCAGGCATACGCTTTATCTGTGTGCGCTTGTCGGAAATTTTGCTATTTTTCTCTTCAAGGCAGTACGCAGCCTGGTCACCTCTCGGCCAAAATTTGAGAAGTTTTTTTTTCAATCCAATCGTATCGGTGTTGAATCAGCACTCATCGTCATGCTCACCGGAACATTTACTGGCATGGTATTTGCCCTGCAAAGCTATATTGGCTTTCAGCGTGTGGGAGGAGAGCAGTTTATCGGAGTCGTTGTTGCAATGGGGATGATTCGTGAACTAGGCCCGGTAATGACCGGCCTGATGGTTACGGGGCGGGCTGGATCAGCTATTACTGCTGAAATTGGCACCATGCGCATCACCGAACAGATCGATGCCCTCGTTACCCTTCGCATAGATACCTTTCAATATTTAGTTGTCCCGCGTATTTTGGCTGGCATTGCCATTGTTCCCTGTCTTGCAATCTTTTCAATGATCTGTGGTATCGCTGGTGGCTATGTGGTGTGCGTGTATGTGCTTGGGCTCAGCCCTGAAGATTATGTAAACAGTATTAAAAATTTCGTGGAGCTTGCAGATGTTCAGAGCGGCCTTATTAAATCCTGTGTATTTGGCCTTATTCTCACCTGGGTGGGTACCTATAAAGGCTATCACACACACGGGGGAGCCCGTGGAGTTGGTAAAGCAACCACGCAAAGCGTGGTATTCAGCTCCATCACCATTCTGATCACCAACTATTTCCTCACCAAATTACTTGAACAAATGTAGAGGAGAGCACGTGTCAACATTAATCAAAATCGTCGACCTCAAAAAGGATTTTGATGGACACGAGGTTACGCGCGGCGTAACGCTTGATATACCCAAAAATAAAATGACGGTTATTATCGGCCGTTCTGGTGAAGGCAAATCAGTATTGCTTAAGCAAATCGTTGGCCTGATCAAACCCACCTCGGGGGAAATTATCATCAACGATGTGGATATCACCAAACTAACTGTTCATGCACTCCGTGATTACTATAAAAAGGTTGGGTACGTTTTTCAGTTTGCGGCACTCCTTGATTCGCTCAATGTATTTGAGAACGTGGGAATCACGCTACTCGAATCTGGTGAAAATAAAGATACAGTTCTGCCCATCGTGAGAGAAAAGCTCGCCCAAGTGTTGCTCGAAGAAGAGACGTTATATAAATATCCTTCTGAACTTTCTGGTGGTATGAGAAAACGAGTGGGGCTTGCACGAACGTTAGTCGCTAGTCCGGAAATCATCCTATACGATGAACCAACCACCGGCTTGGATCCGATCACTGCCCGTGTGATTCACGAACTCATGTTTGATATGCAGAAAAAGCTCGATATTACCTCCGTGGTTATTTCACACGATCTTGAAGTGTTTAAATACGCCGACTACGTGGCCCTCCTTTATGACGGGAAAATAAAGTATTTTGGCGAAGCGAAAACGATCTGGGAAGCTGATAATGAGTATATCCACCAGTTCATTCGCGGCGATACCAAAGGCCCAATCCAAACGGAGATTGCAACGGGAAAAGATAAGTTTTAAGCTTTTCTCTACTCGGGAAGCGCGCCCCTATGCGGGAGATTAGTGGGATGTTTCCTCCGGATATTCATCAAATACACACTATATTATGAACCCCTATGCAGGGGAGCACGAAGATATTGCTTGCCCAATATCTTCGATACAAAGGCAAACAAGGGAAGTTTCCCTTGTTAATTCCTCTGGCGCCCAAAAGGATGGACACTCGCCTTCGGCTCGGACCACCTTGGGCTTCGAATGTAGAACTTTTCAAAAAGACCACAAAAAAACGTATATATCAGGCAAAACCCTTGTTTCTACCCCCCCCTCAATGTTACTATCTGTATTAGAAGGTAATTTTATTAACTCATATCAGGAGCCTGTCCGCCGGAG
>JAUUXD010000015.1 GCA_030588705.1 bacterium
ATTAAGCAAACATGAAACAGTCCTCGAAAAAGAGTATCAACTGGAAAAACCCGGAATGCTCACCGCTCATAACGCGGACGGCAACATTAGCATCACCACCGAATGGAATCGTAAAGAAGTCCGCATGAAAGCAACCAAGCGGGCAGGGAAAGAAGAAAACCTTGCACTTCTAACGGTAAAAGCAAAACATAAAAAATATCCCGATGGAGATCGTTTGTTGATCAGCTCAGTAAGCAATAAAAATATCGATGGGGTCGTCGATTATCAGTTCATCGTTCCTGCCAACATCAAACTCAATCTCCACACCGAAACGGGGAATATCAGAGTTCATGATGTAAAAGGACCGATAGTAGCAAAAGCAGTAAATGGTGATATACAAATCGGAAAAATCGCTAATGGAGTTTCAGTACAAACAGAAGAATCCGGATCGATCATCATTGAAAAAGCACAGGACAACATCAAGGCAGTAACCAATGGAAAAGGTAATATCTTCATCAAAGACGCCACAAAATGCGTGATAGCCAGCACACAAAGAGGAAACATCGATACCATCTGCAGCAATATCCCTACAAGAGGCAAAATTAAACTACACTCTGAAGTATCCGGCGCCATCACCTTGGCAATGCCAACTTCAGTGAACGCAACCGTTTTGGGAAAAACTGAACGAGGCCGACTCACTTCAGATTTAGATATCACCATGAAACCATTCACCACCAAGCTCAATCGCCAAACACGACGAGAGCAAGAACGACACGTACATGGCATTATGGGAACCGGATCGGCTGAAATTCAACTGAGCAGCACAAGCGGAAATATTCGCATTGTAGAGACCGAAGCTGCGTAGAAAAGATCAAGCTACCGTCTTCGTGGGCGCTTTTTGTCTTTAATAAATCGATCGCGTCCATGATCTCGTCGACCAGATGATTTGCCCCGTGACTGTGGACGAAAATGATCTTCCACCAAATAGATTTTCACCTTCTTCTTGATGATCGGATGAGCACGCATCTCCTCAAGGCAACTATCCAAACGATTTTCTGGAATTGAAATAAAGGTTTTCTGTTTAAGGACACGCGCCTTGCTCACTTCTTGCGGCAACAGTTTGCAGGTTGTATACAAATAACTGCGGACTTGATCTTCGCTTATCCCATGCTCCATTCCCAGCTCCATGCAAATTTCTTTTGGAGCTGAACTTTCACCAAAGGCATTCTTCTTCTTTTCGTGTAACCCCTGGAAAAACTTTTCCTTTAAAGCAACTTCAAAGGCAGCCCGTATTTCGTCGGGCAAAAATGAATCCACAAGCTTTGTAATGGCATCATCCACTGCGGCATATTTTTTATCAGCCTTCTTTGCCTGCTCAATAAAATCAGACACCGCTCCCATTTTCACATTAATAATGGAATCGACTGGTGGAATTGCTATTTCAAGCAACTTTGATTTGGCAACACTTTCTAGCCGTTTGACGCGATACAGTTCTGCCCGAGAAACCAACAAAATAGCGATCCCTTTTTTGCCTGCACGGCCAGTTCTTCCAATACGATGAATGTAAATTTCATTATCATCAGGCATAGAATAATTGATCACATGGGAAAGATCAGAAACATCAATCCCTCGTGCTGCCACATCGGTGGCCACGAGAATATTAAAATCTTTATTTTTAAACCCTTTGATCACATGGTTTCTCAACGATTGTTTCATATCACCATGCAAACAGTTAACCTTAAACCCCTTGCTTGCAAGTTCTTCAGTTACCTCACTGGTAAGCGCTCTCGTGCGGCAAAAAATAATACCGTTAAAGTTGGGCGCTGCTTCAATAAATCGTATCGTCGCTTCTAAACGTTTGCGCTCAGGCACCACACAGAAATACTGTGAAACTTCTGCAAGGGCAAACCCTGCTTTTGCCGCTTTAATAGTGAGCACATTTTTCATATGAGATGTCATCAGCTTTTTGATGCCTGCCATCACTGTTGCAGAAAATAACCAAATATGGCGATCTTTTGGTGCGTGATCAAAAATGACATCAAGATCCTGGCGAAAACCCATATCAAGCATGATATCTGCTTCATCAAGGACCAGTATTTTAAGATTATTAAGTTTTAATGCTTTTCTACGCAACAGATCATTAAGACGCCCCGGCGTTCCCACAATGATCTGCACCCCTCGTTTAATATTTGAAATCTGCCGACTAATAGACATGCCGCCATAAATAGGCTCGATACTAACATTCGTACCGCGAGAAACATCTTTGATACTTTCATAAGTCTGAAGCACTAGTTCACGAGTGGGCGCAATGATAAGCGCCTGCACATGCTTTGCTGATGGATCTACTGCTTGCAAGAGAGGAATGCCGAATGCCAGCGTTTTCCCCGTCCCTGTCTGCGCTTGGGCATGCACATCCTGCTCATAATTCTCAATAAGCGTAGGAATGATTTTGGTCTGTATTTCGGTAGGCTTAGTGAAGCCCAAGCCTTCTAATGATTTTTTAATGGAGGGTAAGAGAGGAAATTTGTCGAAACTATTCACGGGAACCTTTTCATATATAACTGGTATTAAATCAGGAAGAACCTCTGCCTATTACTAATAGAATAGCCAGAATAGCACGATCAGGCAGCTTTTTCAATGCAATACGCTATTTGATGAGCCTAGAAGGCCGCTCCGATGGTGTAATCAGAGAAATCTACCCCTGTGAGCCGGAAGGGATGAGGCAGAGACTTTATGAGAGCACATAGGTACGGGTTAACGTTTGAAAAGTTCCAGGAGAGGTATTATGCTCATCGGTAAGGCAACAGGAAACGATCAAATGATTCAGTGCCCCTTGCTATCACCAAGTCCTTCGCGCCCATAAAAGCACTTAAGTTGGAAAAATGAGAAATCTCTTCGCTCAATTCATGTGTTTTCATCACAAGAAAAGATCTACCCCTGTTAGGTGTGCCTACTAGAAGGAGCTCCGAAGATAAAGCAATGGATATTGTTGCCCTGCTTAACCCATTAATATCCCTAATGTCTACTATTTTTTTGTCCAAATTCACAGGTCTATCACTAGTTATTAAGGGATGCTTACTTGTCCGTAACCCCCAATTTCTTGCTAAAAAAAAGGGTATAATTTTTTCGTGCCAATATATAAAGGATGAAAGTGCCGTATTCTGAGTCCAAAACTTATCACGATTTCCATGAGCAAAAAATTCTTTAGTATCGGGATTAGCAATAAATAGCCATGTCATCCATTCTATTAAAAAACCAATATCATCTTTGCTGTGAATCGTATCGAAACTATTTGCACCTCTAATCTTTTTTAAAATCTGGCCGACTCTTGTCTCATATATCCCTATTTGATCATCAAGGATTGATTCTTTTATTTCAACACCATAATATCTAGAGGCCTCTTCTGCTTCTTCGATTGTAAAGAAATCCCGTTCAGCACAAATATTGTCCACATGTCGAGAACTCTGCTGCAATGCTTTTTTATCCATTATTGCAACTTGGCCTTTTTCACTTGCAAATCCGCGCAAATATAATCGAGGAACATAATGTGGTCGTTTATGCGAAAGTTTCATTGTTCTATCAAAGTTAAATCATTTAAAAGGATGGCTCTGCGCCAGGCGTAGCTTGCCGATCCTAATTCGTTAAAACTTCGGAGGACATGGCCGGCCGCGTTCGCCAAAGCCTTGGCGTCGGCGGGAAGGCCCGGATAAGCGAAGAGACAGCTGACTATTTATAGTCTTGTCCGTCTACGCCTACGGCTTCGGTCGGACAGTCTTCGTTTACAAAATATCAAAGTTCAACCTTTCAAACCTGCTACCTTTAGCGGCGCAGCCAGACGAAGTTGCGAAGCAACGAAGACTGGTGGAGATAACGGGAGTCGAACCCGTGACCTCACGCATGCCATGCGTGCGCTCTACCAACTGAGCTATATCCCCATGATCAATTCAAAGACTTCAATGCGAAGTTGGACCAAGTGCTTGTCCGGCGTAGTTTGCCAAGCCGGAAGGCCTGGACAAACGAAGACGGGAGCTATATCCCCATGAGCAATTCAAAGACTTTACTGCGAATGCTAATAGCCCTGAAATGCGTTCTAGTATATACTCGACCGTTAGTAATGTCACGAAGTGTCCTTGAAAAAACAGGTGTTTTTATGAATAAATTCGTTCGCTCATTATTTCTTATTATTGTCGCCAGCATGGGCACGTCCCTCTTTGCAGCAAAAGTAAAAGAGATCGCCGTTGTTGCCCAAAAGCAGTGTCCGAGCTCGTATGAACTCGTCTTTGATATTCCGTTATCAAAGGATGATAGCATGTATCATGAGTATCTTTCTTTTTCTGTGGATCACCCCGATATTGCTGTTGAAAGCTGGGAAACATCCATTGAGCCCACCGATACGTATGACCCTACGTTTAAAAAAAATAAAAAAATATTCACGGAACCATTCAGCGTTACGGTAAAACTCAACGTCAAAAAATCGGATATTACTAACGCACATCTCTACGTAACCTACTACCTGAAATCACAGAAAAAGATTACGCAAAAGGATTTTCCACTCACGTTCCCGAGCAATGCCCCTCCAATAGAAAAGAACGTTGAAGAACAACAAGCCATTTCTGCACCACCGCCCGCACCCATCACGCAAAAAACAACCTCGCCATCATGGAGCAGCGCTCTATCGAACCTGTTAAAAACCACTGAATCCTGGTGGGTGCGTTTTCTACTCGCCCTGCTTTTAGGGTTTCTTTTAAGTTTAACCCCATGCATTTACCCGATGATCCCGATCACCGTAGGCATTTTGCAATCACAAGGAAGCAAATCAGTGGGGCGCAACCTCGTGCTTTCACTAACCTACACGCTTGGCATTGCCACCACGTTTGCCCTACTGGGAACCATGGCGGCATTCTCAGGACAAATGTTTGGCAACATCATGCACAATCCGTGGGTGGTTGGTTTTATTGTGATACTCATCATCTACCTTGCCGGATCGATGATCGGCTTGTATGAACTTTATATCCCATCATGGCTCCAACCAAATAATAAAACGGTGAAGGGTGGTTCGCTCATCTCTGTGTTCATGTTTGGCGTTGCGAGCGGCACCGTAGCATCTCCGTGTTTATCACCGGGATTACTGCTGCTGCTCACCCTTATTACCACCCTCAATAATATGCTTCTCGGGTTTGGCCTGATGTTTGTGTTTGGTATTGGCCTTGGCATTCCACTGGTAATTATTGGAACATTCTCTGGGTCACTGAACGTATTACCGCGGGCAGGACAATGGATGGTGGATGTGAAACAGTTTTTTGGCTTTATCATGCTTGTCACTGCTTTTTACTTTCTGCAAGCAATCGTACCGTGGCACATACTCAGCGCATCGTTCTGGATCTTTGCACTCGTGGTTGGCATATTCTATCTCTATCAGGCACAGCGCGCCACGCAAAAAACCTATCTTTTTAAAAATCTGATTGGAATTATTCTGGTAGCTCTTTCGGTGTACCTGTTCTTTTATGCGTATAAAACAATGAGCATACATCTTGACCCCTGCAAGCAAAGCGCACTCTGGCTAGAAGATTATGAGCAAGCATGTGAAATCGCATGCAAGGAAAAGAAAAAACTCCTCATTGATATTAGCGCCCCTTTCTGCAGCATGTGCACCGCAGTTAATAAGAAGGTGCTTCAGTGCTCCGCCGTCACGGAAAAACTGAATAACGTAGTCCCACTCCATATTGGGGATATTGAAGCAACGGAAAGCACACGGGCATTGCAAAAGAAGTACAAAGTAATGGGTGCTCCAACGATTCTGCTTATCGATCCAGAAACGAAAGAAGAGATTAAGCGATGGGGATCAGAGCTTTACGATGCTGACGTTGAGGAATTTGCACGGGAGTTGCAATAGGCTAACGCTGTTTTTTAAATTCGTCGCGTCGGCCGCAGGTTTTGCGTTTATCAAGTTCCTTGTTCTTGGCATCACGCAGCTTCTTATACATCACGTCGATGATGCGATCAATCACATCATACATATCAACACCAGAATATTCATAGTTTGAAACAAGATCATAATGGCCAGTTTTGATACGCACCTCTCCACGAGGATGCTCACGAACCTTCGAGGCTTCCAACACCACATCGATATAAATCGGAGTCTGTTCATTTTCTAGAAAAGATTCTATTTTTTTAAGCTGCTGATTAACATACTCCTCCATCACATCCGAATGGTCCATATTTCGAAACGTAATTCGCTTGTGCATACTACTTCCTTTGGTAATGCGATAGCCATATACCGAAAAACTATAAAGTAATTTGGTTTAATGGACAAGTAGATGGCCTTAATCGATATCTGCTAATCATTTTGCAGGCTTCATAGCACTTTCTAGTTCACTCGTAAGACGAATAGCCTCAGCCAAGTTTCTTGGAAAAACCTTTGGTTCTGGATCCGTCTCATATGCTGCCAAGCGAGCTCCCTCGGCCCGTTGCAGCTTTGTCAAGAACGTCCTCTTAAGCTCTCTTGATCTGTTCATTTTCCCCCTCAACTCCCACTGCCTATTTCCCAATGCTATCCATGCATCCAATAAACGGCTCTGCTCGCCCATCTTGTGTTTCAATACCACACCCAGTAAAACAACGGCCGCAATAATCACCGCCTTTTTTGTTCCTGGTTTACAGCTTTTATCCCGCGCACATTTAATAAATGCCCGCACCCGCTTTTTAAAACGATTGAATGGGGAACCCAACGAAGATTGTTTAGAAATCTCTTTTTCCTGGAAGGCCGCATGCAGGGGCTGACTTACGTTCATAATAAGAACGATCGCAAGAAACAATCGCTGCGCATAGCAATGGGCAAATCTGTTTTTCATAGTTTTTCCTTACGCTCTATTTTTGATCTTCTTCACCCATTATTCTACCGTATTTTGCTCGAAAATTGCAATAGATGGGCAAAATGGGGTTTTGAGGAAAAATATGGGAAATGACCCTACTTCTTGCGCACAAAGAATCGGACCGGAACACCTCTCAGATCGACATGTTTACGCAGAATATTATCGAAGAAACCAATCTGGCTTTGGCCAAAAAGGTGGGGCTCGCTCACCCGAAGTTCAATCGAAATGGGGCCGGTTTTAACCTGCTTGGCATAATAGAATATTAGGCGCCGCTCACTTTTATACAGGGGCGTTCGCACCAATGCCTCCTTGAAGATCATTGTAAGCTCCTGATCATCAAATCGCTGCCTGTAGCGCGCACACAGATCATTGACCTTTTTCATAAGCTTGCCAACGTTCTTGCTCGATACACAGGAAAGCTTCATCTGAACCACTTTTTTCAAAAAATAGTCGTATGGTTCAAGATTAAATTCAAGCCGAGCACGGCTCTCTTCATCCAACAAATCATCTTTATTGAACAAGACTATGAGTCCCTTTTTCTGATCCTCAAACACATAAAAAGCAAGCTTCAGCTCTTGGTCTACCATACGAACTTGGCTTGCATCGATCATGAGAAGCACAATGTCTGCATCATCAACGGTTCGTAACGCACTTTTTACCATAAGCTTTTCAATCGGTTCAGTTACACCACGTTTTCTGCGTACACCGGGCGTGTCGGTTAATTGAATAGATTCCTGATAAAAACGGACCTGCTCTTTAATTGGTTCACGGGTGGTTCCTGGCAGGTCGGCAACGATTGCGCGTTCTTTCTTTAAAAGCAAATTCATCAGCGAAGATTTACCTACGTTCGGTTTTCCCAAAATAACTACCTTGCATGCCGGCTCCTCTTTTTCCTCCACAGGAACATGCTCAGGAAGCTGTTCCAGAATCGCCTCAAAAAGATCGGAAATGCCTATGCCATGCTGCGCAGAAACGGTAACGAGCGGTGTAAATCCAAGACGTTCAAATTCATACATCTGCGCTTTGGCAACCGTTGTATCGATTTTGTTCACCACCAACACAACCGACTTGTTTGATTTATGCAGCATTTTTGCAAGCTCACGATCCTCCTGCGTGATACCTACGGTACCATCACAAACAAACAGGACTAAAGCAGCTTTTTCAACCACCTCAAGCGCCCGTGTACGCGCAATTTCCGCAATAGGATCGTCTACTATTTTGCGTAAACTAATACCACCAGTGTCAGCAAGCTCAAAACAAGTATCTCGCCAGCAAACCTCATCCGTAATAACGTCTCGCGTTACTCCTTCGTAATCCAACGTAATACTTTTAACTGATTCGGAAAGACGATTAAAAAGTGTGGATTTCCCCACGTTTGTTCTTCCCACAATTGCCACAGTAGGCATAGATTTTTTCACACTCATCCTCTTATCTCCTTTACCGTTCCCGGAATATGTTTCATGATCATGTGTGTTTTTGCCCATACCTCTTTGTCAGATATATCAATTGGCAATTCCTGAGCAAAGGGCTTGTACACACCTCTTGCTTGGCGCCCAAACGATCGTCTATTGTTCGCTTGAGAAGCTCCGGGGCGCCGCTCTCCGAGCGTAGGAGGCTTAGCGAAGGAGGGCTGTACTCGTTTTGATTCGGAGGACTCAACAGCAACCTTCTTCTTTTTTGGTAACGGTGCACCAGTAAACAGAGGAGTAAACGTAACGCTCTCCCCAAACATTTTTTTAAGCACCGGCTGCCAGATCGATTTCGTCTCGGTAAGCCACGCATTGAAAAACGAAACTTCCTGTGAAAATTCAACCTCCAATATGCCTGTTTGCTCATCAAACTTTTTTACCACCCCCTGAACAAATATGGAATTGAGCAACGGTTCATCAAGCTGTTCTATGGCCCCCACAAACTTTTTCCATCCGCATGCCAGTGAGTTCTCGTCCTCCTCTTCCTCCTCTTCCTCTTCCAGATCTTCTGCATCGTCTAGCTCATCCTCTGCCTCTTCGTCATCACTCAGATCGATAGCAGCGGGGACTTGCATTGCTGCAGACGACGATCCACCATCTGAGTCACCTTTTTTCATGCGTTGGCATATCTGCAAAAGAACCATTTCAAGTAAATCATGCTTTGCAGTGGTTTTACCAAACAGCAACTCCTGGTCATACATCGCTTGCAAGAAAGTGGTAAGCTGCTTTACTGAACACTTGCGCAAAATTTCTTTGATCTCATCGTGATACTCCACAAACTCAGTGGGTGCAACATCATAGCGCAACCATAAGGCTGTACGCACCAATTCAAGCATCTGGCTCCACATAATCTGCGCAGAAAACTTTTTCCATTCCATCTTTGAAATTGCCAACAGCAACTGCTGCTCAGAACCCCTCAAAACATGCCTGAAGAGCGCAATCATCTCTTGATCATCGATATACCCAAGCACACGCAACACCGCCTCATGCGTCACCGAATTGCTTGAGAAACGTATCTGCTCAAGTAAATTAAGCGCATCACGCACTGAGCCTTCCGTTCGTTTTACAATCGTTGCAAGCCCTGCATCATCGTAGGTAATTTCCTCGCGCTCACATACCATGCGCAATCGAGACTGCAATGTATTCGTTTCAACCGGTTTAAAGAATAATTGGAAACAACGAGACCGAACCGTTTCGATAATTTTTTGAGGATCGGTTGTTGCTAAAATAAACACCACCGAAGCTGGCGGCTCTTCTAAGATCTTAAGCAATGCATTGAATGCTGCCTTGCTGAGCATATGCGCTTCATCAATCAGATAGATTTTCTTGCGCCCCAGAAGTGGCAATAGAGATGCCGAATCAATCAACATGCGCACATTATCCACACCAGTATGAGATGCCGCATCAATCTCTATAAAATCAGGATGCTTCCCCTTTTCCATTGCTTTGCATGAGACACATGAAAGGCATGGAACCGCATTCTTCTGTGGCTGATCCTGAAACATACTCAACTGGTCACAATTAAGCGCAGCACCAAATACACGAGCCGTGGTAGTTTTACCACATCCTCGCTGTCCCGAAAAGAGATAGACCGGGAAAAATTGCTGCAGATAAAGACCGTTTTTAAGCATGCGAATCAAGAGGTCTTGCCCAATGATCTCTTCAAAATTCTTCGATCTCCACTTACGAGCAAGATTTAATTTTACCTCACCCATAATAAAACTCCAATGCGTTGGTACTAATGTTGTTAATAATAAAGAGGAAGTACATACAAGGATAACAACGCTTCTGCTGCTTCCTTTCGGACCTGACAGAATGAGCACCGCATCCCTTATCTACTTCCCCTAATTTTTTATATTTTTTTCATTATTCTACTTTTACCCCAGCTACACGAATTCCACTGGGTTCTCCTATTTTCTGATCATCAGTAGCAAAGGGCCCTACTAAGCATTTCCTACCAAGTCGCAGCTACGAAGGACAGGCCGTGCCATACGAAGCTTGCCGAGTCGGTAGACCCGGATAAGCGAAGTATGGTGGAGAGAGAGGGATTCGAACCCTCAATGCCCCTTTCGAGATATACATGATTTCCAATCATGCTCCTTCGGCCACTCAGACACCTCTCCATCCAAAGAATTATTCACGCATGCTTTTTGCGAGTGGCAAAACGCTTACGACTTCTTTGCTGGTCGGGCCACAAGCTTGCTTGCAACGCTCTTAGCTACCGTCTTCTTTATTACCTTTAGTTTCGGTTTTACCCCCACATCACTCTCAACTTTTTTTGCTTCTTTTTTTACCGGCTTTGCTTCGGCAAGAACACGCTTACTCTTCGTTTCTTTTTTCGTGTCCTTTTCCTCTTCAGTCTCTTCTTCATCAACTGCAAGCTCAACTGCCACATCCTCAGCAGCTTCCTTGCCTGTTTTAGACATTTTTTCTGTCTTTTTAGCCGACGCTGCTTGTTTTCCTTTTTCCACCGCAGCTTGCAAATATTCGAGAAGAATCGCAATGGAATGAGGCGCATCATCATTAGCAGGAATCACATAATCCACCAACGACGGATCGGAGTTTGTATCAACCAGCGCAACCACTGGTACCCCTACCTTAACTGCTTCTTTTAACGCAGAATGTTCTTTATTCACATCCACCAACACTATAGCACCGATTGGCCATGCCAACTTTCTAATACCACCGATAACATTCTGCATGCGATCAACGTTCTTTTTAACTTTACTCAACTCTTTTTTCGTGTAATGCGGATATTTTTCAGACTTTTCAAGAACATCTTCGTAGTGAAGCAACCGAGTAATTGATTTTTTTACTTGTGCAAAATTACTCAAGGTACCACCCACCCAGCGATGGTTCACGTAGGGCATATTAAGCTTAGTAGCAACGTCCTTAATTACAACGCGTGCCGCCTTTTTGGTACCCACCCATAAAATCTGCTTTCCCTCTCCTGCAACTTTCTGCAAAAACCGCGCCGATTTTTCCAATTGATGGGCGGTTTTTGAAACATCTATGAGATGAATATTGCTTTTAACTCCCCAAATATACGGGCTCATTTTTGGCAGCCAGCGGGATGTTTGGTGACCAAAGTGAACACCAGCCTTCACTAATTTTTTAAAATCTATCATTCATCGTTCCTTAAGGGTAAATATCGATAATTACAGGTAAAAGCCTACCAAAATTCAATAAAAATTCAATAAAAATCACAATTATTTTTCAGCTATCCCCTCACTCTCAAGCCCAATCACCTCATTATTGGCCACTGCTTTATCATACCGATGCCCAAGGAAATAGGCCACACCAACCCAGAGAGAGACCACTGTCGCAAAGAATGCAGAGTAAATCGGCATTGCCATCGCCGTTACTTCAAAGAAATTCATCAAAATATTAAAGGTAGAAGCACCCGCTTTTGCAAACTTGCTGCCAAAAGCATCGATCCATGCCTTTGATTTGAACTTGATCGATTTCACCGTTGGGATATAGAGACTTTCTCGAACTGGCCATGCAAACGCATAATTTACCGCCTTGAGAATCACCCATGCAAACGTCAAAACCATCGGGGTTGTGTCTATCATGTACACAAAGAGCAACATCCCACTTATGACAGGAATAAGGAGCAAACAGGTTCGCTCACCCAAACGCCTCATAAGGGTACTCGTACCAAAAAAGGCAATAATAAACCCAAGTACATGCATCATAAACGTACTTTGCAAAAGAAAACTACTCTGCTGTGCCAAATTTGCTGCCTGAGATTGCGCTTCCCCAAGACGAAGATAACCGAGCACCGTGTTTACCAGTTCATAGAAATAGATCATACCAAAAATGCCAAGCACATACGGATATTTAAGCAGCATAAGCAAACCAGCCCAGATGCCAGTTTCTTCCTTGCCTTGCTTGCCCTTCTCCTTTTCAACTTTATAGGCAGCTTCATACCCATGCAGATAACGCCCTGAAACGTTTCGCATCAGCGCGTAAACCACGATCGGAACCATCAATACCACAACAGATGCACCCACAAAAACAGCCTGGTGAAGTCTTACGTCAGCAAGAAGCGAAAAGGCCGTTGATGAACCGTAAGATGAAAACATATACCAGGCCCCCCCTGCACCGAGCATGCCCCCCACCTTTGATGCAGAGACCATGAACGCATAGTTATTCCGTGCCCCTTTCGGGCTGGTGATAGAGTGGGTAAACGCCCAAAATACACTCACCAGAAAGGGAGAATATCCCTCTACAACGAAATAGACCAGCCACCCAAAGAGGCGGTATGGGTTTGTATTGGTATTCATAAGGCCAATTGTGGGATTCCCCAAAAATATGGCCAATATAATCCCTACTATCCCAAAAAAAGCCCCGAAAAAGGCAATGAGCTGATAGCGACGTAACTTGTCTACTATTTTTGCGTATAAAAATATGGGAGGAATGAGCACAAACATCGAAAGTATCTTAGCGAGTGGAACGTATGTCCTACCCACGATGTTCATAAAAATGACGTCTTTCAAATCCTTGATAATTGAATTACCAAAAATCATAAAAAAGTATACAGCTCCCAGAAAAATGAACTTTAAGCGCTCTTGCCCTGCATCATACTGCTCTTCCGTTGACTCCCTAACGTCAAGACTCATGTAAACCGCCTTTTAAATTAATGGGACAAACACAAAACTGTCTCAAAAAAAGGGTTCCCCACATGCGGGGAATCCTTACACCATTACTATTCGTTAATTGCATATCGATGGATTACTGCAAAATCCACTATCATTAGCAAACCACCTCATTTTTCTCAATTGCCTTGTTATACACATTCGAAATATACATCGCTGCAAATAGCCAAATGAGAATAAACCCACCTGAAAGAAGGGTGGTTAATGTAAGAAATGCATTCACCCCAACAAGGGCACCGTATTTTTCCGTAAAGACTGCACGCCATGTGTTAACACCCAAAGAACCGGTTGCTTTTGCTCCTCGCGAACCGAACATCTCAATCCATGCTTGTGATTTATATTTTGTCTCTTTGGTCGTTGGAATATAAAGCTGCTTTAATGTTGGCTGGTTCAAGGCATAGTTCACCGCTTTAGCAAATACCATAATCCAAAACGCGACAGTAAGCCCTGTTGGATTGAGTTTGATCGTTAAGACCGCAACACCAATCAAAATTGGCAACAAAACCAATGATACCTTAACGCCCAGCTTACGCTGAATATTGTTGATACCTAACAGCACACACGTCATGGAAACCACTCCAACCCATGTTGCATAATGCGCCAGGTAGGAAGACATCGCTGCTTCGCCAGTGAACATCGATTTTGCCGTTACTTTGAAATGAAAATCTAAGATTGTCACAATAATTTCATAAATCGAAACAATCATGAAAATACCAAGCAGATACCGTTGCGTAAGCAGAAGCTTCAACCCTTCAAAGAACCCTGTCTCGCCCTCATCTGCTTTGCTCTCCGAAGGAGCATCATAGCTTGCAAATTGTGCTTTTGGCACTACACGCATCATCAACCAAAACAAGAATCCCGTAAAAACCATAAGGCCAGAACATATTCCCAAAACCGGAGCACTGGTTGCAAAGCCAAGACGTTTTGCATTCAAGAAAAATGGACCCACCATATTTCCAATCTGCCCAAACAATGCAATGATTGGAAACCCTCGTTTGGCAGAATCCGGAAGCGTGGTATCGGTAGTGAATGCCCAGAAGAGCGCCACCACTAAGGATCCGAAACTTTCAATGTAAACGTACCACAGCCACCCAAGAATACGGGACGGACTTTCAACGGTATTCGGCAAACCAAAGGATGGATTAAGCAATAGATATACAAATAACAGGGCTAACAACGAATATATCGCCATAAGTACGTAAAATACTTTTTGACGAGAAAATGTGTCAATAAGCTTACTGTACACAACCACTAAGGGAACCACCACAATCAGCGAAAGTACTTTAGCCCATGGCAACCAATTAACACCAACAATTGCAGAAAACACACCATCTTTCATCGGCCTCATTACCCAGTACGTACCGATAATAAAACCGAAAATTGTGGCAAGCCACAAGAATTTTTTGAGTTCTTCTCCACTCTCAAAATGACCCCACAATGCCGTCGCAATACGCTTAAACATTTTTAACCGTTCCTTTCTTCAAGAAGAATGCATTTAAAACAATATTTTTACCTATTAAGAGTAACAAAGCATACTAGGCTTGTAAAAAAAATATAGTAAAACCCAGACAATTCGATCTCTATTTGAAAAAATCCATCCGCTATAATACCCCTTTAAAATGAACTGGTTGATTCCCCTCTTTCTCGAATGTTTCTATATGAAACAAAAACACCCCCTTCCAGGGAACCCAAGGTTGGACAGGCCTATATGAGCCCCCAAAACAGGGAAATTAATTGACAATTTCCGTCCAAAAGCTACTCTTAGAAAGTAATTTGTCGTGCCATACAGGGTCACGGCAATGTTTCAATTAGAAATCCAACCAAGTGAGAGAGGAACTCGTGGCAGTATCAGAACCATCAAAAACTGAAAATACTCATATACATCCAGAGGGTGAACCAGCAACGCTCCCGTTGCTTCCCTTGAAAAATGTGGTCATTCTCCCGAAAAGCATTATACCGATAATCGTGGGGCGTCCCCTTTCGATCAAAGCGGTTGAATATGCATTAAAGAACGATCGCACACTATTTATTACCTCACAAAAGAGTCAAAATATAGAAAATCCGACAGAAAAGGATCTTTTTGCATACGGAACGCGATCTACCATTCTTCAAGTGATGCGTATGCCGAATGGTGCATTGAAGGTGCTCGCTGAAGGCATATGCCGTTCAAAAATAGAAAAATTTAGCCATCACGAAGGTTTTATTCAAGTGAATTGTACCGACCTTCCTACGACAAGTTTAAATAAGGAAATCAAGCTTGAGGCCGTGTGGCGCCAACTCTATAAGCTCTACACTGATTATGCACAACTTGATGAGAAAGCCCCTGCTGATTTGGTGGATGCAGTCAAAGCGGTGCAGGAGATGGATTATGTAACCGACACCATCGCCGTGCACGTTACGAATCTTTCACTCGAAGACCGCCAAAAAATTCTTGAAACCCAAGACCTTGAAAAACGTATGTTCACGCTATGCGATATGTTAAAAAAAGAGATCGCTATTCTCAAAACAGAACAACGAATCCGCGGCAGAGTTCAAACGCAAGTGGAAAAGAGCCAACGTGAATATTATCTGACCGAACAGATGAAAGCAATCCAAAAAGAGCTCGGACGAGATGACCATGCAGAAGATATTGATCAAATTCGAAAAAAGGTAAAAACTCTCGGCCTATCCAAGGATGCCTTAGAAAAGGTTGAGAAAGAGTTGCGCCGTCTCGATCAGATGCCACCACTCTCTTCTGAAGCAGTGGTCAGCAGAAATTACGTGGATTGGATCACTGCGTTGCCATGGAAAAAAATAACCAAAGATAAAATTAGCCTCATGCAAGCAGAGCGCATTTTGGACAAAAATCATTTTGGCTTGAAAAAGATAAAAGAACGTATCATTGAGTTTTTAGCCGCAAAAAAGTTTTCAAAAAACCTGGAACGATCTCCTATCCTTTGCCTCGTGGGCCCTCCTGGTGTGGGAAAAACCTCGTTGGCAAAATCAGTTGCTGAAAGCTTGGGTCGTACGTTTGTTCGTATATCCTTGGGTGGTGTACGAGATGAAGCAGAAATTCGAGGCCATCGTCGAACCTACATCGGCGCACTTCCCGGCAAGATCATACAAGTGATGAAAAAAGCAGGAGTTACCAACCCGGTAATTTTGCTTGATGAGATCGATAAAATGTCTCAAGACATTCATGGCGATCCAGCCGCAGCACTTCTTGAAGTATTGGATCCTGAGCAAAACAAATTGTTTACGGACCATTTCTTAGATACAGAATATGATCTTTCCAAGGTAATGTTTATTACTACGGCGAACGTAGCAGAGCATATTCCATACCCTCTTTATGATCGTCTTGAAGTACTATATCTTTCTGGATACACCGAAGAAGAAAAGCGAGAAATTGCAAAGCAATTCTTACTACCAAGAAATCTCAAAGAACACAGCTTAACCAAACAACAGTTCAAGCTGCCTGATACCGTACTTGATATGGTAATCACCGAATACACGAAAGAATCTGGAGTACGACAACTCGAACGGCTCATAGCAAAACTAATGCGAAAAGCCATTCAACAGTTTCTCAAAGATAAAAAGATTAAAAAAGTATCACTCAACCAAGAAACGATGAAAGAGTGGCTTGGCAACGTTACGTTCAAAAAGACAAGCCTTAATCAAACAAAGGAGCGTATTGGCCTCGCTACTGGCCTTGCCTGGACCGAAGTGGGCGGCGATGTGCTAGAGATTGAAGCAAGCGTACTGCCCGGTAAAGGTAACAGTACACTGACTGGCCAGCTGGGTGAAGTGATGCAAGAATCTGCGCAAGCAGGGTTAAGCTATATCCGATCACGAGCAAGCAAGTTTGGATTGAAAAATACATTCCATAATACAAAAGATATTCATATCCACATCCCAGAAGGGGCGACCCCTAAAGATGGCCCTTCCGCTGGGATCACCATCGTAGCGGCGTTAGTTTCCGCGTTAACCAACAAATCAACCAAGGCTAATCTTGCGATGACTGGCGAGGTTACCCTTCAAGGACGAGTACTTGCCATCGGTGGATTGAAGGAAAAGCTTCTTGCTGCTCGCCAACACAACCTCACCACCATAATCTTACCAGAAGAAAATAGGGACGACGTACTTGAAATTGAGAGAGAGATGAAAATCGACGACCTCAACCTCAAGTTTGTACAGAACATGGATGAAGTTCTCAAGCTCGTATTTAACGAAAATGTGTTTGTGAAAAAGAGGATTAAAAAAACCTCTACCAGCACAAAGCGCAAAAAACGAGCCGTGAAGAAGAAATAAGTTCTGTAGCAGGAACTCCATCGTTTTATCGAACCCTTGCGCCTTATGGGCTACTCCCTTTAGGCTAGAAAGCAGTATCATATTTTTATTCGTATCTATCTAAGGGGGAGATTCTCATGAAATATGCATTAATTGCTCTAACACTGCTCGTAGTCGCTATTCCTAGCTGCTCACTCAGAAAAGAGAAGAAAAAACAAAGCGTGCATCAAAAGCGAAAAGCCTCTCAGAGAGCTGCCTACGCTTCCAATCTATGAAAAGCCATAAAAAATAACCGGGCATTCTAGGGCCTTTTGAGCCCTACGGGCCCCTTTCTGAAGCCAACTCTTTTTTCTACCCCTTGATAATTGTTACCATTTGAATATAAAAAACTTTCTATCTCGGGGGAATAGGGAATGAAAAGGTCTAGGAAACGGCACCCTTTGTCTAAAATAATCTTATCTTTCACCGCCACAGCAGTTCTTCTCAGTAGCACGCAGATCACGCAGCCAACAATCGGCGACACCTTCCGCAAGGTGGGAAGCTCCATCAAAGCAACGTTCAAAGAAAAATTACCCGGCCTAGTGAGCAAAACATATTCACAAGTTCGGGGAAATCTCGCACCTACGTTCAAAAAAATAAAGGGATGGAGCAAAGAAGCTATTATCAAAAGTCTTCAAGAAAACGTGAGAAGGCTTGGGGAACAGGTGGGAGACATTAAAGATTGTATGCTTTTTGGCTTTCAATGTTCAGCCAAGCAACGAGCCACGTTCTATGCTACGGCAATCACCGTTCTTGCCCTCACTGCGGCAGTTGTAGGATTTACCATTACCGTAGCTGCTACCTCTAAAGAGCCTGATCAGGATCTTAACAAAGCAATTGAAGCAACCTCGCAAGACGTACAAGGCTGGAAGCCGGCCGCCGTATTTCAACGGTTAGAAAATCGTCTTACGTCCTTCAAAGAAAATCTCCTTTCCATGCAACAGTGCCTTATCAAGCGACAATGCACCAAAAGACAAAAACGGGCACTCTACAGCACTGCAGCAACGATCGTAGCCCTGGTTACCATTGCTATGGGCGTTGGCGTAGGCGCATACATCTATGCGGAACATAAGAAAGCGCAGGAAGAAGCGGATCTGCCGGGGGAGCCCGTTCCAGGAGAAGAGCCACCAAGAAAAGATGGGTTTAGACCATCCTTCACC
Source organism: bacterium (assembly GCA_030588705.1). GTDB lineage: Bacteria > Babelota > Babeliae > Babelales > Vermiphilaceae > JAUUXD01. The sequence goes on from JAUUXD010000015.1 coordinate 18,447, forward strand.
TTCGATGAAACACCAATCAAGGAAGGACGCCTCTCCAAGTTTCAACAATTTTTCAGAAGCAAGATTCAGATCACCAAAGAAAAGGCGCAAAACCTGAAAGCGGCATACCTAGAAATAAAACGACAGGTTCAGGAGGGAGTCATCAGAACCCGTAGAGCTGCCGCAGACAAATTTCTTGAACTGGTAGCGAAAGGAAAAAATTTCGCAGAGTTGGTACAGGCAGTATTAGAGGTGAATTTGGCAACATTACATCAGTCGGTACAAAAGGCCAAGGGCGAATTGTCACTATTCAAAAAAAGTCTCTCCACCAAAACCTTGCAGTTCCGCAAAGGAACATTCATGGCTCAATACAATGATTTCAGCGATTATATTAAAGGCATCACCGATAAAATTGAGTTCATCAAAGCTGCAGGGACCTCTACAACACGAGCACTTAAACGACTTGCAGACATTAAGAGAAAATCAGTTAAGTACTTTGAAGAAAAAGCAGAAAAATTAGAAGCAAAGGGTGATGCAGAATCAAAAGAGTTGGCCCAAAAGGCACGAATGAAAATAAAAGTTAAACAATTTCTCTCGAAAAGTAATTTAGAAGATCTGTATCCAACAATCATTCGAAAAATAAATGAACTGAAGATCTATCAAGTAGGAGCCTTCGCTGATGGGGTCCTTCGCGGGCTCGCCAGATTACTCACTGCAGCCAGATCAATACACCTGAATGCGGGTAAAATTGGATTAATCGTGTCACAAGATAGCATACAAGATGGCCTACAGAAGCTTCGATACGCTCTTGTCGGAGCCGACATGCAGGGCGGCCTTGTGGCAACCGTTAAACAGGCTCTCAGTAATAGACCTATCATCGTTACCAACCAGCTCGGAGCAATTGACCTGGCAAAATCACTGGTAAAAGCGGCGACTACTACCGACAAGTTTGGATTTTTGCGGGCACACTTCAGAGATTTACTGTCAATTAATCGATCACTAAAAGGCTTGGGGGATATAACAGACTCCATGGAGGAAAAGGTTGATCAATTCACTCGTGATATCGCGCAAATCAAAGAAGAGGCAAAGAGAAAATTTGTTGAAAAAATACGAGCGAATCCTCTCAGAGGCATACCAAATGCAGCAGCAATATTGCGCAACGCGCTAGAAGAGGCGGTAGAAAAAAGCCGAAAAGCATTTGATCTGCTCATGAAAGGCAGCATGGAGATACTGGTAAAAGTAAAAGATGTTACGCCAACACTGTTTCCGGTATTCCAAGATTTAAATACCTACCTGGAAACAGCTACGGGGAAACCATTCATCAACAGCCAGCTCCTTCAAGATCTTGTGCCAATACTAACGAATACTATTCCGAATATTGCAGAAGGAGCCAAAAAGTTACGTTCAAAAGTGGAAGCGATTCCAGCAGGCTAACACCGAAAACCATACTAAGGAGAGAGTAGATTATGAAGATGCAAACAATTTCTAAAAAAGTGTGTTTGATAGGTTCTTTCTTTCTCCTTCTTAGTAGTAGCGTACATACCATCCAACCGGCAGCCGGTGATACGTTACGCAAAATAAAAGAAGCATTCCAAAAAAAGCTCCCTGGTCTGATCAACAAAGCACGATCAAAAGTGCAGGGTAGCCTTTCATCTGCCTATCAAAAAGTACGTGGATTAAGCAAAGAAGCCGTTATTGAAAGGCTCCTTAGCGACGTTACGAAATTAGGTAGTCAAATCGGAAAAATTAAAACCTGCATGCTATCTGGAGAAGGTTGCTCATCGGGAGAACGCGCCGCCTTCTATGCTACCGCAATCACTATTCTCGCTCTTACTGCCGTAGTCGTTGGATTTACCATCACC
>JAUUXD010000048.1 GCA_030588705.1 bacterium
TTTCTCTTTCTCTTTCTCTTCTTTCTCCTTTCCAATGACGATATTTCCACTGAGCTTTTTCAGGCCATTTGCCTGGATCGACCAATAAAGCTGGGGTAGTTATTAAGCCATATTTACCATAGTCGCCGAAAGTAGGCTCTATTGAGTGTGCCACTGCATAAAAAACCCCCCTCAAAAATAGAAGCGATCCTGCCAGAACAGCAAAATCGGTTTTTGAGCAGGTTTCTTTGCCCTGCAGACATTGTTTAATATGCTTGAGCTTATCCATTACTTTATCAATGGTTTGTACCACTCTTCCATTCCGGTCTGCTTTAGCTGGTTCGGCGATGGTGGGAGCTTCCTGCTCCATCGGAAAGGCGGTAAATGAAAGGCTGCTTGCAAGCAAGCCAAGCATGATCTTCTTTGTGTTTATCATGGTGAACTCCTAAGTTTTGATGATTATACGTCCTATTTCTTCCCTACTATAGCAGAAAAAGGGGCTTGATTGTAATGGTTTGAGCTTGATGAGGGTTGTTTACAGGAGTGAGCTATTCATGAATCCGCATATATCCGCCGCGAGCAGCGTGATTCTTTGCCCGCCATATTCGAGCTTTACGTACCATTCTCTTAGGGAATCTGCCAGGTCCCCAGTCAAGCAACTTGTCGATTTTTCTCGCGGTGGTGCCAATAACGTTTTTACGTCTTGCCTTATCTGGACTTGATTCAACGCTGGAATGTACAGATGGTTTATACGTATGTTTCCCTATCGAAATAATGGCATGGAATGAACTACGCGCTAAAAGAAGTGACGTGGCCAATATAACAAAATCGGTTTTTGTGCACGGTTCATTGCCCTTCAAGCATTCTTTAAGATGGTTCCATCTACCCTTTTTGACAGGCTGTTGATCAATGGGAAGGGTGGTTCCCACCATCATACTTGCCAGAATGCCAAGGGTGATTGATGTTTTGTTCATAACGACGTACTCCTTTTTTATAAAATTAATCCGGTAGCGAACCACGACCAAAAGCAGCCGTTAGGCTGATGTGAGTCGTGCATGCGAGCGGGAGAGCGATCCAACAGCATGTTGGTGCCCTTGTATTGAAGGTATTGGGCAAGCAATACCTTTATGCCCTGCCGGCATGAGGCGGGAATGATTGTGATGAAAAAATAACGATTACGAGCGAATCTAAACATATTTCTTCTCGTTCCCCGCGCCGCGTAGGCTGTGCTCTAAGAATATCACACGATATTCTGCGTTTGCTCGCGTGCTTTTTCAATTTCCACTTTCACATTAATTGCACGTTTGCTGATCTGCGCATCGGAGCACTTAGCGGTGATCGTGTTGATTTCGCGGGCAAGTTCTTGGAGGGTGAAATCGATTCGTTTGCCCTTTTCTACTTGCGGAGTATCAAGCATCTGGGCGATGTTTTCTAGATGGCTTTTGAAGCGAACAATTTCTTCGTGAATATCGATCTTATCAAGAAGGGTGTAGAGGGTGCTTTTGCGGACTTCTGCTTGTTCGCTTTCATCAACGCTGAGCTCTTGCAGCAGCTCACGGAGTTTCTTTTTCTGTTCCTCCATATGTTCTTGGTAACGCACATCGATATCCGCAATCTCTTTCTCCATTATGGCAAAGCGGCGGTCAAGATCTTTTTGTAGTTGTTTTCCTTCTTTCTCGCGTTCTTTAATAACCGTTTCAATCAGTTCATGGGCGGTTTTTAAAATTACTTGTGATGATTGTTTATCAAGTGCTTGTTCTTCGATAGTAAACACGTTTGGCAGGCGGGTGATCAAATCTAGAGAGGGTGCATTTTCAAACGAAAACTCTTTTTTGATACGATTGATTGCCTTCATATAATTTTTCACTGTTTCCATGGCCGGCTCAATTGATCCCTTGAATATTGCCGGATTATCCAGCCACACGGTGAGAAAAATTGATCCACGGTACAATGATTTTTTAAACAGTTTGATTAAATCCGTTTCCAGATGAGAGAGCGGTTGGGGGAGTTTGATATTTGTTTCGAAATATCGTGAATTGAGAGCTTTTAAAGAGATGGTGATCGTTGCCTTTTGATTTTTGCCTTTGGTGATAGAGATTGTTTTTGTGGCAAACCCGGTCATACTTTGCATCATTACGCTTTTCCTACGCTAAATTGGTATACACATTTTGGACATCATCATGATCTTGCAATGTTGACAAGAGGTCAACCGCTTTGGCTGTTTGTACATCAGTGAGTTCGGTAGTGGTTTGCGCAACCCATTCAAGCTCTGCGTTGTCAATTTTCATGCTGGTAGCTTGTGCGGCTTTTTTTACTTCGGCGAGTGATTTAGGATTGCAAAAGATTGAAAAGAACGTGCCGTCCTGTTTGATGTCGGTGATATCATATTCTAAAAGGGCTTCAATAAGATCATCTTCACTTTTATTGCTTGTGCCACGTACCACGCCCATTTTTTTAAACATCCAGCTTACCGATCCTGATTCTCCTAACGTTCCGTTCCCTTTCAAAAAGATATGACGCAGATCAGCTACCGTTCTGTTTTTATTATCTGAGAGCGTTTCGATGACGATCGCAATACCAAACGGGCCATACCCTTCATACGTATACGGTTCATAATGCACGCCCGGCATTTCACCGGTTCCCCGTTTGATGGCACGTACGATGTTTTCTTGCGGCATGTTGATATATTTTGCCTTATCAACCAGTTGCCGCAGCCGTGCATTTGCTTCAAGGTCGCCACCACCTTCTCGTGCTGCAACAGAAATTTCTTTAGTAAGCTTGGTGAACGCTTTGCCGCGCTTGGAATCCTCTTTTGCTTTCTTATGCTTGATCTGCGACCATTTATTATGCCCTGCCATGGATTGCTCCTTGTTCTGAATCCGTTTTTCTTCGATGATTCAAACCAGAATACGGATTTCAGCCGATTTTGTCGAATAGGGAGCTAATCAAGTAACGTCCGTTGTCCTAAGAATTTCTGTGAAAGATAGGGAAGCTTTTTGTGCGGTATCTGTCGGCCGCGGGGGGTGCGCTCCAGATAGCCCAAGCGCATAAGATAGGGCTCATACACCGTTTCGATTGTATCTGCATCTTCACCCACCATTGAGGCGAGCGTTTCTAAGCCAACGGGGCCTCCGTGAAAATGTTCGATGATATGTTTTAAAAGCAGATTATCAACTGAACTTAATCCTTCTTCATCGAGTCCTAAAAACAAGAGGGCTTGTTTGACTAATGGATCTGTTGCCACGTTTTGATTATGTACCTGGGCAAAGTCGCGTACACGGCGCAGAATCCTTTTGGCTATTCGTGGAGTGCCGCGGGAACATTTGCCAATTAAGAGAGCAGACTCTGGTGAAAGTTCGATCTTTAAAAACTGGGCATTTTGCAGCACAATATCACGTAATGATTCTGGATCATAAAAATCAAGCCGCTCTGAAATGCCAAACCGGCTACGCAGTGGGGCAGAGATCATGCCGCTTTTGGTGGTTGCACCCACGAGTGTGAAAGGATGAATGGGTAAACTTACTGATTTTGCTCCTGCTCCTTGGCCGATGATCACATCCACCCGAAAATGTTCCATGGCGCTATAGAGCATCTCTTCCACGTTCGTGGGCATCCGATGAATCTCATCAATAAAGAGAATGTCGCATGGGTCTAAGCTTGAAAGAATTGCAACCAAATCACCGGTGCGCTCCATCATCGGGCCACTGCATAATTTAATATTCACTTCCATAACCTGTGCCATGATGATTGCCAACGTGGTTTTACCCAGCCCAGGAGGACCAAACAGAAGGAGATGGTCGAGTGGTTCATTGCGCATTTTAGCGGCAGTGGTGTATACGTGTAGTTTTTCTTTGACGGTGTTTTGACCCAAATACTCATCAAAGGTTTTTGGGGTGAAGCTATACTGTCTTTCTTCTGGCGCTTCTTGCAACGTTAATACATTGAGAGCTTGTTCACTCATTTGGGATTCCTTGCGTATGAAGAGCAGTATACTCTTTACCTTCGTTGTATGTAAATTCCTTGTAACCAACCTAAGCTTATGAATGAAATCAATAAATTGGTTAGTCCATAACTCATGAGGGGCAATGGAATGCCGACAATAGGAAGCATTCCCAACACCATGCAGATATTAATAAGCGCGGATAACACCAGATGAATGAGCAGGCCGAGAGCAAGGAGTTGCAGATAAGGCGTTTCAATATCCTGAATCATGAAGAATGAGCGGACGAATAATAGGGCGTAAAGAAGGAGCACAAATAATGCCCCGAGAAATCCCCATTCTTCGGCAATGACGGCGAAAATAAAATCGGTTCGGCTTTCAGGCAAGAACTGTAACGTATTTTGTGTTCCTTGCAGAAATCCTTTCCCTCTCAATCCTCCAGAGCCAACGGCAATAGCTGCTTGTTCTAGTTGGTAGCGCTCTTTTTGTGTGGTGCCATACCCAACAAATACGGCAATGCGGTTGCGTTGATATGGTTTGAGCAGGTACCAGCTCAGTGGGGTCGTGAGGATAAACAGGATACAACCGTACAAGAAGAATTTCTTAGAAATGCCGGCAAGCCACAGAAGAATGAGGCCAGAAAACAGAATTAAAAGCGCGGTTCCTAAATCTGGTTGTTTCATGATAAGAACGAAGCTTACAAATAGAACACCAATAATAGGAGCCATATCACGCAATGTGCCATCATCCGTTTCTTTGTGCGTAAACAGGTAATACGCAAAAAAAGCGGGAAAGAGTGGTTTGGTGAGTTCTGATGGTTGGAATTTGAAGAAAAATAGATTGATCCATCGCTGTGCCCCCATACCAATTGACCCTTTGATGAGCGTAAATATAAGCAAGCCGAGCACGCCGAAATAGCAAAAATATCCCCAGCGCATGAGTGAACGATAATCTAGCTTGGCAAACAACCAATACAATCCGATTCCGATACAGATGCCAATCAGTTGTTTTTTAAAAAAGAGAGAAAGGGGATGTGCGTCATTGTACGTGGCGCTAAATATTGAAACGAGCCCGATAGCTGCAAGTAAAAAGGTCAGAACGAACGAGAGCCAATCGGAGGAACGGTTTACTATCATCGGTTCAATTGTGTTAGGGTGTGGAACGGTGTTTATCTAGATGAGTGTAGTGTACCATGAATTTTGATATGTGAGGAAATTCATATGATTGGTTTTATTACTTTTATTACGCTACTCACGGTAGTTGCCAATATTGTGGGCACCGTTTCAGGGTTTGGCGTGAGTACGATTATGACCCCCATTCTGCTTTTCTATTTACCGTTTCCTGAAACGATTTTGCTCGTTTGTATTATTCATTGGTTTCATGATGTGTGGAAGATGGGATTCTTTTTTCATGGTATCGATTGGAAACTTTTTCTCTATTTTGGGATTCCCACGATTATAGCCACGTTTTTGGGGGCGTTATTAGTATCTTCTGAGCAGTCGGCACTGCTTTCGATGCTTCTTGGTCTATTTTTGATTGCATCCGTAGCGGTGATGTATCTTATTCCGTATTTGGCTCTTCCGTATAACTGGGTGAGTGGTGCGGTTGGTGGGTTATTATCAGGATTCTTTGCCGGCATCTTTGGCATTCGAGGTGCAGTGCGTAGTGTGTTTTTAGCGGCGTTTGATTTGCACAAGGCAACGTTTATTGGCACTACTGGAGCAATCAGCCTACTTCTCGATTCCACGCGCTTTGTAACTTACTTTTTTATTAACGGCCTGCGTGTGGAGAGTTTGCCCTGGTGGGCGTTTATCTTCTTTGTGCTTGCATCATTGGTGGGAGCGTACATTGGGCTATTTGATTGTGGATAAGATTCCACAGCAGAAGTTTCGATTCGTGGTGGCCGCATTTCTATTCTTGGTAGGGGTTAAGTTGCTCATAACGCCATGGTTGTTTTGATTAAATCTTACAAACCGCCTCAGCCTCAGCAACGATCTTTTTAATCTCTGGCATGGTCAGTCCTAGGCTTTGCAATGTTTTAACATGCTTGCGCGCATCTTTGCAGAGCACGAACCCTTTTTTCATAAACTGCCGTTTTTGAGATTTGGTCAGTGAGGTGAGGGTGGTGATAGGAAAGAGATCATATTTTTCAATCAGCTGTGCCAGATTATCCTGCGCAGGATAACCCCACCCTAAGAGTTTCATTCCTTTGCATTCACCATACTTGATTGCTTCAGATGTGAATTGGGTATTCGTGGCAACGCAGGCGGTATGGAAGTGAGATGCCTTTTTATGACCAGACTTTGCCTCCCATGCATTCCGAATATCCTCAAAACGTGCTTGTACATAGAGGGCGACTTTAACATCGGATTTTATGCCCATCCGATTATGAAAC
>JAUUXD010000051.1 GCA_030588705.1 bacterium
ACCTTTATGTGCAGAACATATCGTCCTATTTTGCGAACTACGGGTTGTTTAGGAATATTTTTGCCACCGACGGAGCACTTTTTTTTGGGACACAAAGCCAGAGTGACGACGAGCATTCAGTTGCGACGATACTGAATGCAAAAGGTGGGGTGCAAACAGGAAGTAGATTTTTGAGTAATAAAGAAATTCCGGTAGACTTGAGCGAAAGTTCATTAATTTCTTCTATGATTCAATCGAGCGCGACCGGTAGTTGGTTGTTAGCCGGTGATCATGGAATACGAGCAAATGAGTAAGGGTGACGAGGAAAAGGGTATGATCGCATTAAGAAAACTGTTTTTATTCTCTGTTATCGTGTGGGGTGGATGGCAGACCATGTATGGTATGAATATTTTGCGCCCCTACGATACGCTCATTCGTCCTGCTTATACGAACGATTATCGTTTTCAGGTTGATCTCTACGCACAAGGTGGCGTTGCAGACAAGGGATATAATGCGGATGGGTGTTCAACAAATGCATTGCGCATTTGGAGCGGAGATCAAGATGCTCTCGCTATGCTTGATGGGTTTCCGAGTAGTAGCACTGTTGGGCAGAAGCGCATTGCGGTGGATGCAAACGATGACGGTGTGCGAGGCCATTTTTGCGTTGATGGTGATCTGCGGACGAAATTTTCAGGAGCGGTAGGTCTGCGCGCATTCTTTAAAGAAGCTTTTTCGATCAGCGCCTATCTTCCTTTTTATGTGATGGAGCTTGATAATGTTTGTTGGAGTGATCAAACCAAGAGCGTGAGTGATGAAGATGAACGGGTGAAGTCTTTACTAACAAACGATTTCTTTGCCAATGTTCGCTCATTAGGAGATGGACTTGATCTGGGTGGATGGAAGCGGCATGGTATTGGCGATATTACGGTTTTGGGTGAATGGTTCCATGATTTTCCTCAACCAAAGGAGCTTCTGAAAAATGTACGCATTAATTTGCGTGCTGGCCTAAATCTGCCAACTGGTTTGCGTGAGGATGAGGATAAAATTTTGGCGGTTCCTTTTGGCACTGATGGTGCGCTGGGTCTTCCTTTTGGCTTGGGGCTTGATTTGCGGTATGTATTTTACCTGCGTGCGGGCGTTGATGTGCAGCTTACGCATGTGTTTGGCAATACTCGTATGCGCCGGGTGCGCACTAATGAAAACCAGACCGACTTTCTTTTATTAGAAAAAATGAATGTATACAAGGATTTTGGTCTCACGCAGCAGTTTAATCTCTACGTGCAGATTCATAAATTGATCAAACAGAGCTCGCTTTTGGTGGGGTATCAATTTATCAAGCATGGTACTGATGAGCTCTCGCTGTGCTCAAACCCGAATTTTTCCAGCGTGGTGGCCAACGGTGCGGAGCATCTCAAAGATAAAACGATCCATCAAATCATCGTGCGCGCTGATTACGACATCGGGGGCCATTTTGGGGATCACCCAAGCGTCTACCCGCGTGTTTCGCTTTATGCACGCTTTCCATTCAAAGGCAAGCGAGTGGCGGTGACCACCGATATTGGTCTAACATTGAGCCTCGACTTCTAATTCTACTACGCCTATATAGTACCCGAGGGCTATTCTAACCAAGAAACGAAAGGCGAGTAGAACCCTTCGACGTGTCCGGCGTAGCTAGTAGAGCGTAGACGGAAGCTTTAGCGAAGTAGGGTCCCCACCCATTTTTCTTATCATTCCATTGCTCTTGTGAGCTCCCCATTGCTATTCTTGCAATGATATTTTGATTTTTCTCAGGGGGAGTGGGCAATGAAGCAAAATAATCGTTTGAGCATCTCTTTATCTATTCTTATCTTTTGGACAGGTTTGCTTATCGGAGGGGAGCCCTTTGCGGGCCTTCGAGGTAGACGGGGACGAATGCCGCGAAAAATAAAAAACTACTACGAGCTGATTGGTGTTGCGGGGTTCAAGGAAATATTTGATGCTGCTGCTAAGGATGTAGAGGAAAAAGGGGCCGCGAAGTTGCAGGCCATAAGGGATACGCAGAAAGTGATAAATGAGCTTAAGAACGATTTGGATAAGCTTGAGGAAGAATTTCCTGCCGCGAAAGATAAGAAGGAAGAAAAGCGGGCCCTTGAGGAAAAGATCTACAAATTTAATGTTGAGTTGAGCAAAGAGGGTGCTGAATTTACAAAAGAGCTTTCGGGACATTTTGTTTCCTACATACAAGAGAACATACCGCACGCTGAGATTGCGAAAAAATGTAAAGAAAAACGCAAAGATATTAAGGAGAAAAGGGAGAAGCTTGGCCGTGAGCTGAGTGAGGGGCGACTATCGCCGAGCGTTCAGGAGAAGAAAGAACTGGAATTCATGGATCTGATGGAGGATGAGCGAGAAACGGCGCATGTCTGTCCCCTTTTGTTGGATAAAAAGAGCAGGACTGCTTATGATCAAAGCCTATCATTTCCTCCTCCCGAGCAAGCAAAATCGTTGATTGAGGCACTAAAACAAGGCCTTTCAAAATTTGTATCAGCGTCTCCCGAGACGCTGGTTACCTTGAATGATATTGCAGGGAAATTGCTTGAAGAACAGCTCAAATGGGCACTGAAAGAGCTTTTTGGTGATATTCCTGAGGCAACCGCTAAAATATTTAATCAAAATATTGCCCTCCGCTCAATCGATTTTTTACCAAAACCGAGTGGGCGTGATGTGCGGTATTGGGTTGGGTTTAGTGGTCTCATGGCGCTTAATACGTTCGATGTTCGTGCTTCAATGTACATCATTCAAGATATATATGGTATTACGCGGATCAGCTTTTCGGTTGAGCTGCCGGAGTATTACAAACTTTCAAATCTCATTCCTGGATTTACCTATCTTGATACATTCTCATTACCGAAATCGAAACTGATTTTTTCAAGTTTCGAATATTTTGACCGTGTGCAGATCAGGAAGGGATTAACGTTTGTCGCAGAAGTCGATTTTTCCGGTCCCCTGCAGGTGCTTCATGATATGAAGGAAAAATCAAAACGATTCAAATCGCTTGTTTTTGAGAACGAGCCGGCGGTGCTCAGCGGGTATCTTCCAAAGGATCCAAAGAAGTTTTTGGCTTCCGAGTTTAAGATCCTCGTTCCGTTCCATTTTGGTTTTGATCTGCGCAAAATCTCCGTTATTCCGCAAGAAGTATCAAAGGTGGTCAACCAGATTACCTCTGACGATTTTCGTTTGACGATCAGACCTGGGGAGAAAAAAGAGAGGAGAGAAGAGAGGGCGCGTGAAAAGGTTTTCAAAGAGGCGTTGCCGTTTGCTGAGTCAGGACCGCGGGGCTTAAAGGAAACGGAGCTCGCTCGGAAGGTTGCTGGAGAAATAGAGCCGCTCTATCCGAAAAAAGAGTCTCGGTTTCTTGCGGATGCCAAGGATTTTGCAGGACGGTTGTCTGATTTTATTAAGTTTAATATAGAAGTGGAAGCGGGAGGACGGGTTGTGCTTGTCGCAGCAAGACCCATTAAGCTTGACGCTGTTGGGATCTATTAGACCGGCTTTTGATATAAAAAGTACCTCCTTGCTCGTGGCTGCTAATTTGAAAAATATGCTGGAGCTTAAATGGTTGGCTCTTGGTGATGCAACGATCCAATTTGAATGGGATGCTGCGTTAATGTCGGTTGCTGCTGAATTTGGTGTGCCATTTACCGGGTTTGGTCTGAAGGGAAAAGTTGATTTAGGAAAACCGGGAGAAAGCCGCGCGCACTTTGATCTTGCCGGAGGTTTTCGTGTTTCATCTTCAGAGGTTCCTGATCTTTTATTTAGTGTGGAAGGCCGCAATATTCGGTTTGCGGATTTGCTGAGTTATGCCTCCTATTTAGCATCCAAGGCTCGTTTATTGAAAAAACCTGTTTCGCTTGAGCGTATCCCAACGATGACGTTTGAAGCGGTGAAAGGGTATGCCTCATTGAGTGATATGCGTATTGGAGATAGATCATATCCTGCAGGATTGGGGATTGAGGTCCAGACCGATTTCTTTAATAAAAAGTTTGGTTTTGGCATTAATATTGACGATAACTTTAGGCTCTTTGGATTTGGGTATACCCCGCGCATTGATGCAACGATTCGGGGGCGTGAGCTTTTCAAATTGTATGGAAGTAGGCAAGACGATCGTGGCTTGCATGTTGCGTTTGAATTTGATCCAAAAAAACCGGTTGAGGGACGGTTTGCGCTTGATGGGGTGCTTGAGATTCCTTCGATTCGCTTAAAACAGGATGTGCTGTTTAGATGGGATGGTTGGATCTTGGATACTACCTTTGAAACGACGTTTGGAGGGATTAAGGTTTTATTTGGCGTTTCTCTGAATGTTGCGCCTGATGAGCAACTTCGTAAGCTCCGCGAGCCACGTGCGGAGGAGGAAGAAGAAGAGCCTGAATTGGAAGGAGTGGTGGCTAAGGGAAAACGTGAGGAACTGCCAGAGGGAAAACGTGAAGGAGAACGTGAGGAAGAACCGGTTGAGCCGAGAGCGAAACCGCGTCGGCCGCGTCGTACACGATTGCAACGAGTGAGGGCTACTATAGGGGAGACGTATGAAGGAGGACAGCGCGTTGGAGCAAAAGCGCGTGCATTTGTAGGAAAGCAACTTGCGCCGGCACGAAAATTGGTGGCAGAAAAAGTTGCAGAGCCGACACGAAAATTTGTGACAGAAAAAGTTGCAGAGCCGGTACGAAAATTTGTGGCGAAAAAATTAAAAAAACCGCTAGAAAAACTCGCGCTGGGTGCCGCCCGGCAGATGTTTGTGAAATTCGGATTTACGCATGAGTTTGCAGCATACATGACGAAGACCTCTACTGCCTTGCTTGAAAAAATGAAAGCGTCGGCATCGAAGAAATTGAAAGCGGCTATGGAAAAGATGCTTACTCTCAAAGCGCAGGGCGCTCAAGGATTTGATGCGGAGATTGAACGGGTGCGTCGTTCCGTTTCCCGTACGCAGGAGAAAATAGAACGAGCTCGAAAAGAGTGCGGCCAGGCACGATGGTACAAGAAATTTGTCTGCGCCAAAGTTGCTGCATATCAAGCAGTGCTTGTTTCCAAAAAGAGCTATTTGAATGCGCTCCTTAAGCCAACTAAGGCGGTGGTGAGTGGTGTCGCGCAGCTTGCAGTATCGACGGTTCAAAAAATACTTGTAGTACAAGAATTTGCGTTAGAGAGCGCTTTGTCTGGGCTTGAGTTGATCAATGCCGGTTTAAACATTGTCAAAATCAAAGAGATATATGGAGAGTATAGTGCCCAAGATGTGCTTGATTTGAAGTTGCCGATGATCAGAAGCTTTATTGCTGAACTAAATATTTTTGATGAACCGATAGTTGTTCAATTGCAAAACATTCAGTTTGATCTAAAACATCCATGGGCTGCAGTGGCTGATATTACGGAGCAAGCATTGAAAGCAGGGTTGACTGCGAGTGTGGGGCCGCAGATGACAGAGTATGCAGAAATGGTGCAACCACTTGTTCAGTGAGATTATTTTTAATGTAAGGAGAGAGAGATGAATGCTCGAAACTATAGGGTTGTAGCTATATTGTTGCTGTTGGCCAATCTATCATATGCTATAGAAGACTATTACAAACTTTTTAATCTTTCTCCATCGGCAAATAATGCTGCCATTCGAGCAAAGTGTGGTGGGATTGATAAGATTCGCGAGAAAAAATCTGAGCTGGAGGGTGCTCGAGCAACGGGTAAATCTAAGAAAATACTCGACGCGCTAAAACAAGAGATAGAGCGCCTTGTTCGTGTCGGGAGAT
>JAUUXD010000043.1 GCA_030588705.1 bacterium
CCCCTCCTAAAAAAGTTACAATCTGTCAATTCCATTGATAAAATCGGCCTAATTGAGTATGCTAAGAGGTGAAAAGAGAGATTTGATCAAGCTGAGGTATGATAGGATTTATGCGTGAAGAACATATGGTTTGGCAATAAAACATACACCGCTTTCATTGCGGTTTTGCTCATAGGTCTGAAGCTTTCAGCCCTCTATCCTTCCCGAGCAGCAACTCCCCCTACACCAACGCAAAGCGGCCAAGAAGTGTGGCTCAATGTGTTTGTGCATGGAATCATGAGTATCAAGCCCCACGTATCGTGGAATAACTTCATGCTGTTCGTCAAAGATGAGATCGACGGCACACTCTATGAAAAAACCGTTGAGCTTATGCGGGAAGATTCCTTCTTCTATAAAAATCAAGCAATGCAACGTATCGGTCTTCATAGAGTTGATCCCACCAATACCACCGATAACTCATCGGCTAGTCTTTCTTTCACTATGGAAGAGATCAACAAACATTACGGACTCCAAAAAACAACTCATTACTACACGTTCGGCTGGAGTGGATTGCTCAGCCAAAAGCGACGCTACAAGGATTCCAAGGATTTATTTGTATCCCTCGAAAAAGAGATTAAAAAAGTACAACAACAGTATGACAACCCCTCCATTAAAGTTCGCATTATCGGCTACAGCCATGGAGGTAATGTTTCGCTGAACCTTGGCCTCGTACACCAAAAAGAGTTTCCCCAATCAACCTTACGCGTTGATGAACTGGTGCTCCTTGGCACCCCGGTACTCACTGATACCGATCATCTCATTAATGATGAGATCTTTAACAAGATCTTTAATCTCTACTCTCTTTCAGATCGCGTGCAAAAACTTGATTTCTTTTCACCAAAACAGTTCTTCGCAAGCCGTGTATTTCGCCCGCGTAAGGGATTTACTCTTCCTAAAAAACTCGTCCAAATCCAACTGAAAGTAACTCGCTGCAAAGACCGAACACGGGCATGCCCCAAAAAATTTGAACTTGCCAAAGATCTCAATAAACGATCGGTCGTCTATGGCAAAACTGGTCTGCTTCGCGACGTATCTCCTGGCCATTTTGAATTATGGTTTTTCGGCTGGACACCGGTCCGCTATCGAAATCATTATCCACTCCACCCATTACCCACCGTATCGCTCGCACCAGTTCTCACGTACCATGCTGATAAGATTTCTGCATCGCTCACCCCAGAACAGTCGGTAGTAGCGGATATTCGCCCCGAACACAATATCATTATCTTTAGACCACAAAATTCTCGTCATGTACATTCCACCATTCCCTATATAGCACCTAAAAAACTCGAACAGCTCAAACAAACTATTCTACAGCACGAACCTAAGCTCTATAGCGATGAAATCTACAATGATCATATTCAAGATGCCGTACGAAATGCCCAGGGAATCAGGGAATCGTATAAGGAAAATTAGTCCCGTACCAGTTCCCATACCTTTAAAAAATCTTCCATGCTCATCTGCTGCGCACGCAAATGCAAAATATCGCCAGGGATACGATCAATAGAATAGGAAAGACCGCGTAGATTATTGCTCAGCATCCGGCGAGGCTGTGAAAAGCATCGTTTAATGAACTTCCAGAACTGCTCTTCATCAGGAATCATCACAGGATCAACAATCGGTTTAAAATAAATCAACCGAGAAAATACTTTTGGTGGAGGGTAAAATGCTGATGGCGGTACTTTATCAAGAAGATTCCACGTAAAATAATGTTGAAAAAAGAGAGAGGGAAACCCGTAACCGCGCCCAGATGTTTTGACTATCTTTTGGGCAACTTCCTCTTGAATCATAACCACCCCCTCCTTGAGTAGATGGCGATACTTCTGAAACCGATGCAAAACAGGAAACGTAATTTGATACGGTAAATTAGCCAGCACCGTCCATGGCTTATACGGCGCAAGCCCACGAAGATCAAGATCTAAAAAATTTTCGGTTATCACTCTTAATCGAGAATCAGGAATCGTTTCTCGAACATGGGTTGCCCACTGCTCATCAATTTCATACACCCACAAACGAGCCATTGGCTGCTTTAAAATCTCACGCGTAAGAAATCCATCACCGCACCCAATTTCAAGAACACTCGCTGTATCAGTTAGTGAAACCGCATCAAACATTGCCCGCACATACTGCAAGTCACGCAGAAAATGCTGTCCATACCGTTTCTTTAAGGGAATACCTTTTGATCGTACCACAAGCTCCCTAAACCGACATCAACGTATCTTTGAAAAAATCGAGCTCTTCAAGCACTTTACCCGCACCATTCACCACACAGAAAAGCGGATCTTTGGCTACTTGTACCGGCAACCCCGTTTCTTTCGAAATGAGTCGATCCAACCCACGCAGCAATGAACCACCTCCTGCCATCATGATACCTTTATCCACTAAATCGGAAGAAAGTTCCGGCGGGGTATTTTCAAGTGCCACGCGCACCACTTCTATAATACTTGCAACAATTTCAAGAAGTGCCTCATTCACCTCAGAGCTGGTAAGCGTTACCGTTTTTGGAACACCGGTTATCAGATCGCGCCCTTTTACATCAATGCTCTGCTTTTCTTCGTTAACATCAAGTAGCGCCGCTCCCACATCAATTTTTATACGCTCTGCAGTACGTTCACCAATGAGCAGATTATATTTGCGCTTCACGTAGTTAACAATCGCACGATCCATCTCATCACCACCCACGCGCACGGAACGGCAAAAAACAACCGATTTGAGTGATATAACCGCAACCTCAGTGGTTCCTCCTCCAATATCAACCACCATATTTCCACATGGATCTTGCACCGGCAAGCCAGCACCAATTGCAGCAGCCATCGGCTCCATAATAGTGTACACTTCGCGCGCACCAGCTTGTTTGGCTGAATCTTCAACAGCACGTTTCTCAACTTGTGTAATCCCGGAAGGTACCCCAATAATCATACGAGGGCGTATTAAAGTTCGGCGATCATTGTGGATAATACGAATGAAATGACGAAGCATGCTTTCAGTGAGTTTGAAGTTGGCGATAACTCCATCACGCATAGGGCGACAGGCAATAATATTTTCAGGCGTTTTACCAAGCATCTCTTTTGCTTGTTTTCCCGCAGCAAGAACTTTATTGGTATTTGCATCAACTGCAACCACCGAAGGCTCATTCAACAAAATCCCTTTATTGCGTACATACACCACGGTATTTGCCGTTCCAAGATCGATCGCCATATCATTCGAGAAAATACTGAACAGTTTTTGTGCCGGAAAAAATTTCATAACAAACCCTTTCTACTCTCATGATTAATAGACAAAATCAAATCCAATTGAAACACGATGTGCCCTATTAACACGACTGGATATAAATAAACTTGATGGCACATCCCATTGGAAGGTTAGTATTGGATTAAAGTCGCGCTTCACTTTCATTTTTCCAAAATCATAGAACACATTGATCGTAAAATATTCTGAAGACCATTTGGATAGTCTTTCAACATCATCCAACTTTGCTGTACAAGAACTCAAATTAGCCCATGAATCTTTTTGATGCCAGGCTAAGTTGTAATTAACCCCAAGCGACAATCCTGCACGCAAATTTTCGAGTAAAAAGTAGGGAACAAAAATCGCAGTTACGCCAGGATCAACACGCGCATCTCCCACAACCGCACCGAAAATATCTGGTTCCTTTGCTCCTGGCATGCGTTGCGTATCACGCCTTGAAAAACGATTATTCAAGCGAAGGAGCAACCCCGCTTTCCAATCTTCCCTTAGCTCAAACAGCGCATCTATTTCCCCATACATCCCCCAATGACCATTGCCACCAAACGGAATGGAGGCCGGTCTGTTTATCTCACGAGAAACACCCGCTGGAATTAAAAGACCTAAACGCAATCCCGCATCGATACGACGAAATCTATAGGCATATTCCCACATTGAGCCCACACGAAAATACCAATCAATATCGCCCATACCGAGCTGCTCAGTACTTCCCTCGCAAATGCCCACCTGCTGCAACATGCTGCGACGAGAATCATCAAGCAAAACTGCATCACCCGGTTTAAGAGAAATACTTGGCTCCATATTGACTGCATCTAATTTAAAGAGATGACGAGATTGAACACGCATAAAAAAGAGCGATACCCCCGTTGATATCCATTCGGCAATATACTGGTCCCACGTAATCGCAAATCCCTGCGCTTGCCGTTTACCAGAAACCTCCCACGGCAGTTTATCAAGAATTTGAAACTCCGATGGTAACGGGTTTGGGAATCCTAAGGATACAATACCTCGCGCAAGCTCAACCTGGTCAAATTTACCAGATATCTCTGCTAACGGAATATCTTGTTGCATCTCATTAAATGATTTATTGGCTGTAGTAGCAAACCCTTGCACCCAAAACGATGAGCGCGTTCCATCAACCGTTAACCGCGGTCGCTGCAATAAAGGAATAAAGCGATTATCAAATGACATCGCCGCTATAAACGAGGGTATAGATGCCCCAAGTATCATAAGTAGGTATCGTGTATTCATTCTTGGCATCACAACTTTCCTGCATTTTCTATGCTAATTCATTAAAAAACTGGGCTGCTCGGTTTAACTAGCTTGTCCGTCATTCTCAAAACCTTCTACCAGCCATGAGTCCAGCCTACGCTTATCCGGGCCTTCCGGCTCGGCAAGCTACGGCGGACAACCTGCGACTATTGCTACCAATATGTATTTCCTAACCACCGATAGCAAAGGGCCTGCCAACCGGAGCCTTGGCGCAGGTTGGAGGAGAGAGGGGGATTCGAACCCCCGATCCCACTTTCGTGAGATAACTGCTTTCGAGGCAGCCGCATTCGTCCACTCTGCCATCTCTCCGCGTTATAATCACTCACAAAAGAGAGTTCATGCGTATATAATAGCGCATTATCTAATTTTGAAAAGTTTTTGCCCCATACCCTTGCTCTTGGAATCGCCGCTGTACTATAGACTTACCGATCACGTGTGATACAATCCTTTGCACTCACTTCTAGATATAATCGAGGAAAGGTAAGCAATGATCGCAGATGTTCAAGCAGTGCTTCTTGCCGGCGGCATGGCAAAACGCTTCAATTCTGGCAAAACAAATTTAACAGAAAAACTATGTGGTAAGGAGCTTATCCTCTATCCTTTATCACTACTAAAATCCTTGAATATCCCCACCACTATTGTTGTTGGATTTCAAGCTAATAGTATCAAAAAAACAGTAGAATCTAACTACCCCAATACATTTTCCTACATAGAACAGCCTGTTCAAGATGGCACCGCCCATGCGGTGCAACTAAGCAAACCAACTTGGAATCACCAAGATATCCTCATCATGAAAGCTGATGTACCACTACTCAAAAAAGAGCTTATTGAAAGCCTGTACAAAAAACATAAAGAAACTAAGGCCGCTATTAGTTTCGTCTACGCGCATAATAATGATCCTTCCGGATTTTCCTACGATAAATTAGTTAAAACTGATAATGGTTTCCACATTAAAACCGCCCCGGAACTCGCCAATGAAACCGTAGAAGATTGCTGCTGTATTGATGGCGGAGTGTATCTTCTATCAAAAACATTCTTAGAACAATACATAACCCAAATAGAACGCAAAGAGCAGACGAATGAATACCATCTTTCTGACTTAGTAGCCATTGCCAGTCAAGCACAAAAAACCGTTACTACCATTTCAGTACCATTCGATCAGATACGAGGAATCAGCACCTTTCAAGAGTTGTGGGCAACAGAGCAGATTAAGCGCAGTGAGCTTATTAAATATTGGATGGATAGGGGCGTGCGTTTTTCTGCTGCACAGACGGTACATATAGATCTTGATATCAAAATAGGATCTGGCAGCTTCATCGGATGCAGTGCACATCTCACGCAAGGGACCATTGTTGGTAACAACTGCACCGTAGGACCATTCTCTATCTTAAAAAATACGCAGCTCGGTGATAATGTTCACATTGAGCCATATTCTATCTTGCACGACACAAAAGTGGGAAATGAATGCACCATCGGTCCATTCGCCCATCTGCAAGAAAAAACCATTATCGGTAACAACTGCCAAATCGGGAACTTTGTGGAGATCAAACGATCCACGATAGGAGATCGCACCAAAGCAAAACATTTAGCCTATTTAGGAGATGCGCAGATTGGTTCAGGCGTTAATGTTGGGGCAGGCAGCATCACCTGCAATTATGATGGAAAAGCAAAACATACTACCACCATCAACGACAATGCGTTCATAGGAACAAATAATAGCATCGTAGCGCCCGTTACCATCGGCAAGGGCTCATTTACCGCTGCAGGATCGGTTATCACCAACGACGTACCAAAAGAGGCACTCGCAATCGCACGGGCAAAACAAATCAACAAGGAAGGATACGCAAGAAAATTGAGAGGAGAAGATGACATCGCCTCCACTAAAAATAGCCAGGAAAGCAAACCTCCTTTCCTATTTATGGGAGCAGCGAAATCACCAACGAGTCCAACTACAAAATAACCAACATAGAGCTCCATGATACAATTTATACATACCGCAGACATTCACTTTGGCATGGAAAACTACGGAAAGGTAGATCCTGCCACTGGCATTCACACACGCCTTTTAGATTTTGTTACCGCACTGAACGCATGCATCGATACCGCTATCAAGCGTGACGTAGATTTTTTTCTGTTTTGTGGCGATGCGTATAAAACAGCACATCCGAGCCAAACCCAACAACGCATGCTTGTTCAATGCTTTCTTCGACTCCATGAGGCAAATATTCCCGTTATCATTATCGTGGGTAATCACGATCATCCATTGAGCTTTGGCAAAGCAAATGCTCTTGATCTTTTTGGCGAATTTCCCTTGGATGCCTTCCATGTCATTTCCAAACCAACCACCATCCACCTGCAAACAAAACACGGCCCTATTAACATCGTGGGCATCCCCTGGCCAACACGAAATAGCATATCGCTTACGCAAGTGAGCAGCTCATCTTCAAGCATCACCGACTATATCTCGCAAGCGGTAGT
>JAUUXD010000058.1 GCA_030588705.1 bacterium
AAACTCCTTCTTGAGCACGATGCAAATATTGAAGCTAAAGCAGATCTTGGCCAGACCCCTCTGCATTGTGCTGCTCGTTCCGGCCATATTTTGACTACCCAACTCCTTCTTGATTACAAAGCAAATCTTGAAGCTAAAACCCATAATGGCCATACCCCTCTGCATTATGCTGCTAATTCCGGCCATATTAAGGCTGCTACACTCCTTCTTGATCGCGGTGCAATGATTGATACTCGAAGTCTCGGTGGTGAAACTCCTTTACATTTGGCTTGCTTAAAAAAACACTTTCCTCTCATAGAGTTCTTACAAGCAAGAGGAGGAGATATGACTATAAAAGATAATAACGGTATAACTCCGCAAGATTGTCTTGATGCATAAAATAAACAGGCAATCCTATCTACAACAGCTTCCACATACCAGAGAAATCCTGTTCAATGAGCCCTGCGATCTGTAAATCGAAAAGATGTGTTTGCAGTTCTGACAACGAAAGCTTGAGCTGATTTGCAAGCTCATCAATCGATTGGGGTCGCACACAAGATTGAACAATACGCTCCTGCATAGGGTCATCTAGCTTGATAGCACCTCGTCGTTTCTTAACACGCTTCCCATCATCTGGCTCAAATGGTATGCCAATCTCCTGCAGCACATCCCCCGGGCCCGTAATCAGTTTGGCCCCTTCTTGCACCAACGCATGGCAACCATCACTGAGCTCATTATCGATCGGTCCAGGGATCGCAAATACATCCCGCCCTTGCTCGAGCGCAAATTGCGCGGTTATACGTGCACCACTTTTTCGTGCAGCCTGTACCACAATCACCCCCAAACTTAGTCCCGCAATAATTCGGTTACGCGCAGGAAAATTTCCCGGATAAGGCTCAGTTCGCAGAGGAAATGCGCTCAACACTGCGCCCCCCTGCTCCACAATACGACCAAATAATCTTCTATTTTCACGAGGATACGGGCACAATAAGCCAGAACCAAGTACCGCAATGGTGGCGCCTCCCGCATCAAGCGTTGCTCGATGGGCCATGCTATCCGCTCCCAATGCCCCACCACTCACAATCGTAATATTATACTGCACCAATGATGGCACGATCAGATCAATCGCATGCGCACCATACTGATCCGCTTTGCGCGCACCCACAATGGCAATTATTTTGATATCATCACTCGGTAACGTTCCCTGCCAATAAAGCACCGACGGGGGCAAATGAATATGTTTGAGCAGTTCTGGGTAGTCTGAATCAAGAATAGTAGTCCAGCTGATCTGATGTTTTTCCAGAAGCGATTGCTCTTGTACAAGCCAATCATTGTTCTGCAAGCCAGAAACTATTTTCTCCGCCGTAGCCTCTTGAATGAAAAACTGTATCCAATCAGAAAGAGAAAACGTATACAGATCATTCCAGGGTAGCTTTTTTGGCTTTTGCGCAATGATTTTCTGTATGATTCCCGGACCAACGCCATCAATAAGTGATAGGTGCAAGAGTATGTTTTTGTGTGTATTCATTGGTGTTGGTTTAATATTTAAAATCCTTCAAACGGATCATCATCCTGTGGCGTAACCTCACTTAAAAAATCAATCTGTTTAGGCTCAGTTACCTTCGGCTGCTTCTTTGTTGGTACTGGTTTGGCAACAACTTCAGGGGCTTCAGATTTTTCCTCCCTGTCCGCCGTAGCTTCAGCGAAGGAGGAAGGCTCCCGCACCACCTTGGGTGAGGATTCCTCTGGAACAGCCTCCGGCTTTGCATCAGCAGGCTCTTCAGAAGCAACGGCCACTTTGGTTGCGGGAGAAACGGAAAAACCTTCTCCCTCAGAACCACTAGCACCATCCGTTTTTACTGCTACATCTGATTTAGTTCCGCCGCCCGTTGGTGGTTCCACAGAATCATCTTCTTCACGAAACGCAAAGAGCGATGATAATGTTTGCCCTTTATCAAGACGCACTAAACGAACCCCTTTTGCCTGACGCCCCATTGTGCGCACTTCAGATAACGGGAGACGAATAATTTTTCCAGCCTCATCAATGAGCAACAAATTAGAATCTGGATACACTGTGGCAAGCCCGATCACTTTACCATTACGCTTATCGGTTGGAATCGTACGAATTCCCACACCACCACGATGAGCCACACGGAAATTTTCAACGCGTACTTTCTTGCCATACCCCTTTTTGGTAGCAAAAATAATATCGCCCGATTCGCCATGGACAACTTCCATACCAACCACATAGTCGCCCTGACGCAAACGAATACCGATCACTCCAGCCGCTTGACGCCCCATAGAACGCACTTCGCTCTCTCTAAAGCGAATACCCTGGCCATTTGCCGTGGCAATCACAATAGTATCCTCACCCAAACTCAAGGAGCAGAACACCAGTTCATCACCCTCACGCAACGTAGTGCAGCGAATACCGGTTGAACGAATTTTTGCAAAATCAGATGCTTTCGTTCGTTTGATAATGCCATCTTTTGTGAGCATTACTAAGAACTTACCTTCAAGATCCCGAGCCGTGAGCAGTTTCACTACCTGCTCACCTTCTTGCAATGGCAACAGATTAATAACCGCACGGCCACGAGCAAGGCGTGAGGCCTCTGGAATTTCAAATACTTGCAAGCTATAAATACGCCCCAAATTGGTGAAGAAGAGAAGGGTGTCATGATTCTTCGTTACAAAAAGATCCTGCATCACATCTTCTGATCCTTCAAGCGATGCCATCCCCATCTTGCCTTTACCGCCACGATGCTGTACGCCATACGTTGAAAGGAGTACGCGTTTCATATACCCCTTAATCGTCAGCGTAACCACCACCTCTTCATCGGGAATTAGATCAGCTTCAGTGAGAATATCGATCGCTCCCTCAATGCGCGAGCGACGTTCATCACCATACAGCCGTTTCATTTCGTGCAACTCTTTCGTGACCTCTTCTATCAAAATCTCCTCATTTTCAATAATCGATAAGAGGTACGTAATATGCTTTTGGATCTCTTCCATCTCGTTGCGAATTTTTTGTTGCTCCATGCCAGTTAAACGTTGCAAGCGCATTTCAAGAATTGCCTTGCATTGCTCTGGGCTTAACGCAAAACGAGCATGCAACTTCTCCGCTGCCTCATCGCCGGAGGTGGATGATTTAATAAGCGAAACCGCCTCATCAATGTTATCGAGGGCAATAACAAAACCGTCCAAAAGATGCTTACGCGCTCTCGCCTTTTTTAAATCATATACACTGCGGCGATACACCACCTGCTTGCGATGATACACAAACTCTTGAAGCATATGACGCAACGTAAAAATTATTGGGCGATTATCAAGCAATGCCAGCATCAGGAAGGAGATCGAATTTTGTAATGGCGTATGCTTATAAAGCTGATTGAGAATAACTTGCGGTATTTCACCCCGCTTCAGTTCAATCACCAAGCGCATACCCCGCCTATTTGTTTCATCTTTAATGTTGCTGATACCATCAATAACTTTATTTTTCACCAAGTCAGCAATTTTCATTGCCAACTCAGCTTTATTCACCTGATACGGCAACTCTTTAATAATAAGCGTAGAACCCTTCTTCGTTTCCTCAATATCCACCACGCCACGAAGGATCACGCTACCGCGCCCCGTTTTATATGCTTTAACTGCACCGGCACGCCCACAAATAATACCACCCGTTGGGAAATCGGGGGCAGGAACCAATTCAAACAACACTTCATCAGCAATGTCTGGATCCTGAAGCAACGCTAAACATGCGTCAACGACTTCATTCAAGTTGTGAGGCGGAATAGAAGTTGCCATACCCACGGCAATACCAGCAGTACCGTTTATTAATAAGTTGGGGAGCTTGCTTGGCAAAATGACGGGCTCAACCGTAGACTCATCAAAGTTTGATACAAATACCACTGTTTCTTTATCCAAATCGGCAAGCAGCTCTTGTGCAATTTTCTGCATACGGACTTCGGTATAACGCATAGCAGCAGCATTATCACCATCAACAGAACCCCAGTTACCCTGGCCATCTAAAAGGGGATATCGCTTGGAAAACGGCTGCACAAGCCCCACCATCGATTGATACACCGCTTGATCACCATGGGGGTGATATTTACCAAGAACTTCACCAACAAC
>JAUUXD010000031.1 GCA_030588705.1 bacterium
ATATGGCCGCCAATGCCGAGCGATAGCTTGCTCTTGAGCCGTTGTTCGGATGCTTTTGCATGCCGTTCCATCAAGAAGTACCGTCCTTCGTGTGTAAACACCAGATAGGGAATGATCTGCTTATAGGTGGGATCATCTTCCATGAGGCCCCGTGGATGAAACTCGCACTGTTCTTGAATGATTGAGAGGTATGTATCGAAGTTGACCTGCTTTAAACCGTTCCAGGATTCCTCCGGAAAAAGGTGTGATCGTTTGACGACTAAAATCTGTTCATTGAATTTATGCGGCGGTAGCTGTTTTTGTGTGCTTGTTTGAGCCATAAGATATTCCCTTTTTAGTAGTAATTATGTCTGTTTATGATACAGTAAAATCATTGAAATGATAACTGGTTTTTTTACTATCTATGGGGTGTCCTATGGCAATATTTTCGATTTTCGGAGCTGCGGGTGTTGTCGGTTTTTGTATGTTTATCTGGGTTATTCGATTCAGGCGCTGTCCGTCAAATAAAGTATTGGCTGTGTATGGGCGGGTTGGCAAAGGAAAATCGGTTCGATGCTACCACGGTGGTGGTACGTTTATTTGGCCGCTTATTCAAGGGTATGCCTATCTCGATCTTATTCCTATGACGATTAACATTCCGTTGCGAGCTGCGCTTTCTTTGCAAAATATTCGTATTAGTGTGCCAAGTACGTTTACGGTGGCTATTAGTACGGAGCCTGAGGTGGTTTTTCATGCGGCGATTCGTTTGCTTGGTTTGGCACGTAAAGAGATTGAAGCTATGGCTGTTGAAATTATTCTTGGCCAGCTTCGTCTCACGGTTGCTTCATTAACGATTGAACAGATCAACCAAGATCGTGAAAAGTTTCTTGAATCGATTAAACATAATATTATTCCTGAGCTCAAAAAAATTGGGCTTGATCTGATTAACGTAAACATTACCGACATTCACGATGAATCAGGTTACATCGATAGTATTGGTAAAAAAGCGGTATCAACCGCAATTAACCAAGCAAAAGTGGATGTTGCAGAACAGGAGAAAAAAGGTGAGATAGGTAAATCGCTTGCTGAAAAAGAACGCCGTATTCGTGTAGCTGGGTATCAGGCAGAAGCGGTTGAAGGTGAAAATAAAGCGCAAAGCGAAATGGCTCGATTTAATGCTGATTTAGCAGAGCAACAAGCCATTGGTAAGCAGCGAAGTGAAATTGCTGAGCAGAATGCAGAAGCAGAAATTCAAACAGCAACAGCGATTGCTGAAATGAAACGATTAGAAGCAGAAGAAGTTGTCCAAGAAACGATTAATAAGCAGAAGCGTGAAATTAAAGCAGAGGCATCAGCTGAGCAGCAACGACGTGAAGCTCGTGGTGAAGCTGATTCCATTCTTTCTATTCGAGAAGCAGAAGCTACTGGTATTAAGAAAGTGCTTTTGGCTAAGGCTGATGGGTACAAATATTTGATTGATTCGTGCAACCAGAATGCACAAGATGCAACGACGCTTCTTATGGTTGAAAAACTTGATGAACTGGTACGCATGCAAACAGAAGCAATTAAGAATTTGAAGATTGATAAAATCACGGTTTGGGATAACGGTGGCAATGAAAAAGGAAGCTCTACTTCAAACTTTGTGAGCAGCTTGATGAAATCATTGCCGGCGCTGCATGATGTGGCGGCAATGGCAGGAATGGAGTTGCCTGAGTATCTTGGTAGGATTTCTGATCAGAAACCTGAACTCAAGAAAAAGAAAACGGAAGATGTCCCATCCGCAGCGGTGCAAAGCCCAAAGGTGAAGGAAACGCAGCCTGCAAAGTAGTACGTGAATTAGTCTAGGAGCCGAGCATGTCGTATGACGTTCAAGCGATAGAAAAAAAGTGGAAAGAGCAATGGGCCAAAGATCCCATAGGCCAAACGCGGCCAACTAATGACGGAAAGAAATATTATTGTCTTGATATGTTTCCCTATCCGTCTGGTTCCGGTCTTCACGTGGGCCATTGGCGGGGCTATGTGCTCTCTGATGTTTATACGCGCATGAAATGGCTTGAAGGGTACAATGTGCTTCATCCAATGGGGTGGGACGCATTTGGTTTGCCGGCAGAAAACGATGCGATTCAAAAGGGGATTCATCCTAAGATCAGTACTGAGCGCAACATTGCCCGTTTCAAAACACAGCTTCAGGATATTGGGGCGATGTATGATTGGTCGAAGGAGCTTAACACTACTGATCCCGAATATTATAAATGGACGCAATGGATCTTTCTCGTGATGTTCAATCGTGGGCTTGCGTACCAGCAAGAGATGCCGATCAACTGGTGTACGTCATGCCTAACGGGGCTTGCTAATGAAGAGGTGGTGGACGGAAAATGCGAGCGATGCGGCAGCGTGGTGGAGCAGAAAAATATTCGCCAATGGGTGCTCAAGATTACTGAATATGCGCAGAAGCTGCTTGATGGCTTGAATAAGCTTGATTGGCCAGAGAAAGTGAAGCTGATGCAGCGCAACTGGATTGGCCGTTCTGAAGGTGTTCGTATCCTCTTTAAAACAAAAGATACGGAAGGTGCAGAACTTGATTTGCCGATTTATACCACGCGCCCAGATACCATCTTTGGGGTGACGTTTATGGTGATGGCGCCAGAACATCATTTGGTTGATGAGATTGTTGCTACGGATAAAAAAGAAGAAGTGAATCAGTTTCGTGCACTGATGAATACAATGGCTCCTCAAGAGCGTGCTATGAGCAAAGAAAAGCTTGGGGTATTTACCGGTGCGTATGCCATGAATCCTGCAACGAAAGAACAGATTCCTATTTATCTTGCTAATTTTGTGCTCGCTGATTACGGGACTGGCATTGTGATGGGGGTACCGTGTGATGATGAGCGTGATTACGATTTTGCAAAAAAATATCATTTGCCCATCCCGCAAGTTATTGATGCGCCGGGGATCAAAACAGATGCGCATGGAAATGTAACGCATCCGGTGTTTCATGCTGATGAAGGTGTATTGGTAAACAGTGGCCCGTTCGATGGGCTACGCGCAAACACGGAAGGGATCAAACAGATTTCTGATTATTTAGTGGAGCAGGGATTTGCCTCTCGGATGGTGAACTATAAGCTGCGCGATTGGATTTTTTCTCGTCAGCGGTATTGGGGAGAACCGATTCCGCTTATTCATTGTCCAAAAGATGGAGTGGTGCCGGTTCCAGAAGATCAGCTACCGGTGATGCTTCCCGATGTGAAAAAATATGAACCAACCGGTACGGGTGAATCACCACTTGCGGCAATCTCAGATTGGGTGAATGTGAAATGCCCCATCTGCGGTGGGCCAGCAAAGCGAGAAACAAATACGATGCCACAATGGGCAGGATCCTGTTGGTATTTTCTGCGGTACCCAAATCCAAATCTAGATTCCAAGCCGTTTGATCCAGAGGATGTGCGCTATTGGTTGCCGGTGGATTTGTATGTGGGCGGTATTGAGCACGCGATTTTACATCTTTTGTATTCGCGCTTTTATGTGAAGGTGCTGCATGATGCGGGTTATTTGCCGTTTGATGAACCCTTTACGCATCTTTTCAATCAAGGGATGGTGCTCAAATATTCAGAAAAGTCGGGCTTGGTTGAAAAAATGTCTAAATCAAAGGGGAACGTCGTTAACCCCGATGAGATTGTGAAAAAGTACGGATCTGATGTGCTTCGCATGTACATACTCTTTGTAGGGCCTCCTGAGCTTGATTGTGTATGGCAAGATACGGGGCTTGAAGGAATTAAACGTTTTGCAAATCGTTTGTATACCTATTTGGATACGCCGGAAAATCTGCTTGATAAGGATCAAAAAGAAGATGAGGAGGTCGCTAAACGGTTCCACCGATTCTTGAAGCAGTTCCAAAATAGATTGGATCATTTCAAACCAAACACGGCGATTTCAGCGATGATGGAATGGATCAATGATGTGATGTCGCAAAAAATGCAGCTGAGTGCCGATACCGTTGAGAAATTTTTAGTGGTTTTTTCTACGATGTCCCCATTTATGGCAGCGGAGCTCCTCGATAAGTTGTTTTGCAAATCGCTCGATGATTGTGTGTGGCCGGTGCATGATCCGGTGCTTGCCCATGAAGATACGGTGACGATGGTTATTCAGGTAAACGGAAAAATGCGGGCAGATATTACGGTGGATCGTGGTGTCGATCAAAAAACCGTTGAGCCATTGGCACGTGATGCTGCGCTCAAATGGCTAGAAGGCAAAGAAGCGATCAAAGTTATTTTTGTGCCAGATCGGCTGATCAATTTTGTAGTGCGGTAATCAATAGAAAACCCTTTTGTATTTTTGTGGTATTTGGGTATGCTCGTGCCTGCTATATAAACCGTACTCTTATTTTAAAAAGGATACTGTATGAAAAAACTACTCTTATTAGCAGGGCTTCTTGCTCCTGCGGCTCTCTGTGCTTCCACAATTTTTATTGAACAATCAATTCGGCAAGCGCATGAGTTAACGGCAGGGACTTCTCATACCATTTCTCTTGGTGATGGTATAGAGCTTCGTGTTTTGGATGTGGGAAATAATGAGGCTTCGGTGTTTCATCTGTCTGTAGCTCGTTTAAATGGGGACGCAACAGAATTTGTTACTCTTTGCGAAAATCAACTTAAGGTACCATTTGGTTCCGAGGCTACCTTGGTTTTTTCTAAGTTGGGCGTGAGCGTTCGGTTTGTTGCTTCCGTGCCTGAGGTTGGTATAACGCCTGACCCTATCAGCCCTGATCCAGATCCAAGTATAACTGTAGTTGGCAATGAAGTGATCAATAGCTAAACTGCCATAATCAAATTTTGTAGAGACGTTTTGTATAGTTTTTAAAAGCCCCTTTTTGAGGGGCTTTTAATATGTTGGTGTTCTGGGATGACTTGCGTTATGGTGAGCGCATAGTAGTATTATGTGGTTCAATACGAAACAATTCCCCATCTTAAAAGAAAGGATTTCGATGAAACGATTAGCATTATTGCTTTTATTTGCCCCGGTGCTATCTCAGGCAGCAGTGAAAGTGGAAGCACGAGCACGGTGCGGAGAGGATGTTACGCAACAAGTATTTGAATTGAACGACGAGACCAAAAGTTTTTCAATAGAAAATGAATGTGGCACAAAAACAACCGTTACTCTCACGCAGGAATCTACTGAGGGTGTAGAGTTTTCAGTTCGGGTAAACAAAGAACAAACACGAGATAAGGACGTTGTTGAGAGTGAAGAAACTGTTGTGAAGGCACCATTTGGTGAAGCAGTGAAGTTTCATTGCGAAAGTTGTGTGATTGACGCAGATCTTGAAATGGTTGTATCCCCACTAGAAGTTGACTTGTCCGCCGAAGCTTTAGCGAAGGATGAAGAACCTGTTGCATAAATTTGATTGATAGTTCGAGTAGATGCCCCGCATAAAGCGGGGCTTTTGCAGTCATGAAAGGATGTTGTGAAAAAACATACTGCCGATACCCATGAATTTTCGTTGTATTGGTCGAGCATTTCAGATTGGATTTCTGCTGTGCAGGAAGGGGAATCATTTACGGTTGATGATGCTGATTTGTGTCATCGTGTTGTTCGTGTACTGCGATTTATCTCCGGTAATACGTTTATCCTTTTTGATACTGATGTTCATGTGCGGGTGCAGCTTATTGCTTCCCATACCAAACGTTCGATTGAGCTGAAACTCCTTGAAAAAAAAGAGAACGTTCGCTTGCAGCCAGCCATTACCTTTTTCTTGCCAATTTTAAAGCGGGATGCGCTTGAGCAGGCGATCTACAGCTTAGTGGAGTTGGGAGCAACCGATATTCAATTGATGAGCACGCAGAAAGTGCAGAGAAAATGGGGAGGGCGCAAAGAGCTTGATCGGTTGTGCACGATCATGATTGCCGCGGCAGAGCAATCAAAACAGTATCGGATTCCAACATTGCATGAACCAAAACCGTTTGAAGAGCTTGTGCGGCAAATGAATGTTGAACATAGCTTCTTCTTTGATCCTGCGGGCAAAGAGCTTTTGCCGATTATACAATCGTTGCATGCAGAACAACCAAAGGGCATCAGCCTTATGATCGGCCCCGAGGGAGATCTTACCGCTCAAGAAAAGGATTTACTCAAAGAACGAGGGGTACATTTTTTGTGTCTGACCTCCACGGTGCTTCGTGCGCAGCAGGCGGTTGCCGTTTCGATGGGGATATTTAGATCGCTCCTCCCCGTTTACCCTGAGCCTGTCGAAGGGTAGCTGTTTATATCAAGCTTCGTAAACTTGTCATGCGCGATATTTTGTATAGCCTGTTGGGTATCATAATGATCATACCAGAGAGGATTCTATGGCGCGTTCATTGAGTGTATATCGAAAAAAGCGTGATTTTAAAAAGACAAAAGAGCCGGCTGGTCAAAAGGAAGTCGGGGGCAAGCGGCCGACCGCGTGGGGCGTAGCGCAGCGAAGACCTATCTTTGTTATTCAGCAGCACGCAGCACGGGCAATGCATTATGATCTTCGCCTCCAGATTGGTGGCGTGCTTGTCTCATGGG
The DNA here is from genome assembly GCA_030588705.1 of bacterium. Lineage (GTDB taxonomy): Bacteria > Babelota > Babeliae > Babelales > Vermiphilaceae > JAUUXD01. Next base: position 6,520 of record JAUUXD010000031.1, read on the forward strand.
CAGTTCCCAAAGGCCCCTCTCTTAATCCCAAAACAAAACGTTTAGCGGTGATGACCGAAGATCATCCGATGGAGTATGCAAAGTTTGAGGGCATTATTTCCAAAGGTGAGTATGGGGCTGGGCCGGTGATTGTCTGGGATCGGGGGACGTACAAAAATCTTCGTGAAAAAGATGAAAAAATAGTTTCGATGCCAACCTGCTTGCGCGAAGGGCGCATCGAGGTGTTCCTTCGTGGCAAAAAGTTAAAGGGTGCCTTTGCATTAATTCGAATGAAGGGGACTGTTGGAACAAAATCGCCAAAGAGCAATTGGTTGCTCATTAAGATGAAGGATGAGTATGCTGATGCCCGGCGCAACCCGGTTTCATCTGCACCGGAATCAGTAAAGACGGGAAAAACGATCAAAGATTGGAAAGAGAAGATGAAGGTGAAGCGATCTGAGCGAAATCCTTCGAAGCTTTAGCGTAGTAGGACGATGGAAAAAAGGAAGAAATTACGTAAGGAATGGTAATGAAAATATTTTTAGATACGGCGGACGTGAAGCAGATTGAAAAATGGAAGGATACCGGTCTCATTGATGGGGTGACTACGAACCCCACTCATTTGAGCAAAGCAAAAGGGAATCCAAGAAAGACGGTGCTTGAGATTTGCAAGCTGTTGCCTAAGGGTGAGATCAGTGTGGAGGTCACCGAGAAAAAGCCGGATGCGGTGTATAAGCAGGCAAAAGCGATTGCCAAACTTTCCAAAAACATTCTCGTGAAAATCCCCTGCCATCGGGATTACTATCCAATAATTGCCAAACTTGCCAAAGAGCGGGTGAAGATGAATATCACGCTGGTGTTTACGCTCATTCAGGGGCTGATGATGTGCAAATTGGGAGTGGACTACATTTCCCCATTTGTGGGTCGTTGGGATGATATTGATGTGGATGGGGTAGATGTGCTCTATCAGCTGCGGCATATGATTGATGAATATGGGTTTGAAACCGGGTTGCTTGCTGCATCAATCCGTGGGGTGCGCCATTTTAATGAGGCGATTATGGCTGGATCTGATGTGGTGACGGTGCCGATATCAGTGCTTGAAAAATCTACTGATCATTTGTTGACTGATCAAGGCATTGAGAAGTTTGATGCTGATTGGAAGAAATTAGGAATTCGTACATTTCCGTAATAGATAAGGAGCAGTGCAATGATCTTTATAATTTTATTGGCGTTAGCAGGTATTGTGATCTCGACCTATGCGTACACAGTTGAGATGAATATTAGCAAGAATCCTGAGTATAAACCGGCTTGTGACATTTCTGACAAAATTTCCTGTACACGAGTGATGCGCAGTGGCTACGGCAAACTGTTTGGCATTTCCAACGCATTGGTTGGAACGGCATTTTACGCAGTTGTATTTGTGTTTGCCTGTTTTAGTGCAGCCTCTCTCATTTTTTATCTTTCCATTGCTGCCGTTGTTGCATCGATAGGGCTTGCGTACATTTCTTTTTTTAAGGTAAAATCCTTCTGCTTGGTCTGTACTTCAGTGTATGTGGTGAATATATTATTGTTGATAGTAAGTTACGCGTATTTTAAATAGTTCTTTCTCAAAGGAGAAAAAATGAACGGTAAAGATCTAGGTTTACTTATCATTCGTGTGGGTATTGGCGCTCTCTTTATTATGCATGGCTATCCAAAAATCATGGGTGGTTCCACGCAATGGCTCTGGCTTGGCAATCAGATGGCCGCTATCGGTATAACATTTTATCCAACCTTCTGGGGCTTTATGGCCGCCTGCTCAGAACTGTTTGGCGGTGTTTTGCTTGTGTTGGGCCTTGGTACTCGTTTTGCTGCCTTTTTCATATCCTGCGTGATGTTTGTTGCGTTTTCGATGCATCTTGGACAGGGTGATGCATTTGGTGTGTACTCTCATCCTCTTGCATTACTCGTTGTTCTGGTCGGATTGTTTTTTGCCGGTCCTGGAAAACTGTCTCTCGATGCAATGATGAAATAGAGGGCTTACCGTTTGACCGATCCTCTCTAATTTATTGCGCGTCCATCCTTGAAGATAATCACCCATGAAAAAAAACATCGCTTTTGTTACCAACAATTATACTCCCTACTCAGGCGGGGTGGTCAGTTCGATTGATGCTACGGTTGCGCAGTTGCGTGATCGTGGGCATAAGGTTTATATCATTTGTCCGGATTTTCTTAGCAACAAGCATGATGATCCTGAAGGGGTTATTCGAGTGCCGTCTCTATTTCGTTTCCAGTATAAACGAAATCATATGATGATTCCCTGGCGCATGAACTACCGCCTTTCTCGTATTCTTGAAAGACTTAATCCAGAGGTGGTTCATGTGCATCATCCTTTTCTTCTGGGCCCGATGGCGGTTTCTTGGGCAAAACGGAATGGGGTCAAAGCAATATTTACGTATCACACGATCTATGAGAAATATCTCCACTATTTACCATTGCCATCGTGGTTGCTCAGACCGATCGTGATCAAACGAGTGTTGCGCTTTTGTGGGTTGATTGATCAGATCATTGTGCCAAGTTCTGGCATCAAGAACTATTTAAGCACACATAGCATTACCAACAGCACGATTATTCCGAGTGGTTTACAGGACCAGTTTCTTGGGCAGTTATTTGTGCCCCAAAAGCTACACAATCCATACCGCCTTCTTTATGTAGGTAGGTTTGTACAAGAAAAGAATATTCCTCTTCTTTTTGATCTGATGAAGCAATTGTCTGACGAGTTCACGTTAACGCTGGTCGGCTATGGCGAGTACCTTGATTACCTCAAGAAATATGCGTATGAAACGTGTGGCCTACCCTCAGAGCGTGTTCAATTTATTATCAAGCCAGACAAGCAAACATTGTGTGATCTCTATGCCAATGCTCATTTGTTTCTTTTTCCATCCCAGAGCGATACGCAAGGATTAGTGCTTGCTGAGAGCATGGCCTGCTCAACACCGGTTATAGCATTGGATGGGGTAGGGCAGCGAGATTTAATCAACGATGGGCAGAACGGATTTTTGGTGCACAGCCTGGGTGAGATGCAGGATCGTATTTTACAGGTGGTAGCGGATGCTGCACTCTACGAGAAGCTACAGCGTAATGCGTGGCAAACAGCCCAAGCATATGATCCTAAAAAACTTGTTGAGCAGATTATTGCGTTGTATGAGCGCTAGTTGGCAGAGATGCTTGTACTGCAGGTGGTGCGCCCTGAACTAGATGTCCCGCTACAAATCCAACCAGTGAGAATCCGATTGTATAAAGCGGATAAAAGGGAATCGGCAGTATATAAAACAGAACAAGGCCGATAACCCCGCCGATGATAGAACCAAATCCGGCATATTTTCGTGCTGTTTTTGCAAAGTAGGCAAAGAGGATCGGAATCAGCAGGCAGCTGACGGGGATCTGGTAACTACTTGTTAAAATGTAAATAATATCGGTTGGCATGACGTATGATGTAGCGAGCATAACGATTCCCATCGTGAATGTTGTCACTTTTGATTCAATGAGTGGGGTAAATCCAAGAAATGAAAGCGAAAAATCTTGCGTGAT
>JAUUXD010000025.1 GCA_030588705.1 bacterium
GATGCCTCCCAAGTGAACAGTTTGTAAAGGAGATACGTACCCCCCACAACCACTGCCGACACCGCCCCTATAATACACAGTTTTTCTCCATCCCTTCTCTCATCCCAGCTCCGATTGCAATCCATCGACAATGCTAATGAAGAACTCATCAAAAGAAGAAGCGAGAATGTTAATTTTATTTTCATAAAAAACTCCTAGAATTCAAACCCATTTTTATCAATAATATGGGCCTAGTATAGCTAATAATATGGCCCTTGTCACCAGCCCTAAAATCAGTATACTGTCCCAAATAATTCGTCCCCTGTATCCATAGGAAAACATATATGAATAAAATAACCCTTGGCTTTCTACTCCTTGCCTCCCCACTGTTCGGAGTTAAACAAGAAGAAAAGCCCTCTTTTACCTTCAGAACCGGAAAACTCTTGATTATAAATGACACAGAACAGCTTCTTAGTATTTTTGTAAATAGGGAAACGGAAAACCCTTCCTATAGGCAGATCCGACCAAACGAATCCACCCAATTTGAAACAGATGAACATACTGACCGGATAACACTCGAACTAAAATTGTTCACCAACGCAAGAACTATTGTTTTAAAAGGGCACGCCTTGAAAGAAGATCACGCCAGCAGGCTTCCCGTATCTTTTTTATATGCAGGAAACAAATAAAAGAAAGAGGGGAAGCGCTTGCTTCCCCTCTTTTCACGTATCTCGCTTTACTTATTCTGAAACATCTTCGCTACGCACCTGTTTGCGCATGAAGGTTGGCACATCAAGATCATTCATATCAATCTGAGTAGACATATCTAGTTGCTCATGCTTCACCGTGTAGGAAACCTCCTCAGCTGATTGGTCTTCGACTTCTACTTGAACCTGCGGCTGATCATCCTCCTTCGCTGAAGCTACGGCGGACAGGGCAGGATCTTGATCTGCATCTACTGAAGTATCCTCTGTTGCACATACCACGCGTTCCTCAATACCATCAGCGCATTCACCAGTGGCACACCCGGTAGCAATGATCGTAACTACCACCTCGTCTTCTAAGTTGGTATCGATAACGGAGCCAAGAATAATATTGGCTTCCTCATGCACCTGATCGTAAATAACTGAAGCGGCTTCGCTTATTTCATGAAGACCGAGGTTTTTGCCACCCGTTATATTCAGCAACACACCATGAGCACCTTGAATACTTATATTTTCAAGGAGGGGTGAAGATATAGCTTGCTCTGCTGCTTTACGTGCACGTTCTGGCCCCGAAGCCCTACCAGTACCCATAACAGCCATGCCGCGATCACGCATAATCGTGCGCACGTCAGCGAAGTCAACGTTAATATGGCCTGGTTTTGTAATAATATCTGATATGCCCCGCACTGATTGGCCAAGCACTTCGTTGATCATATCAAACGCATCGATCATCGAAACGTTCTGATCCACCACCTCAAGTAGCTTTTGATTGGGAATAATGATCAAGGTGTCCACTTCTTTGCGAAGGTCAGTAATTGCTTGTTCGGCTACTGCCTCTCGACGTCTTCCCTCAAACGTGAATGGTTTGGTTACCACCGCTATGGAAAGAATTCCTTTTTCACGGCATGCACGCGCAATCACTGGTGCTCCACCCGATCCAGTTCCGCCTCCCATACCAGCAGCAATAAAGACTATGTCGGCATCGCCAATAGTATCCATCACCTTATCAAGATCTTCCTCAGCAGCACGTTGTCCCACTTCTGGGTTTGCTCCCGTGCCAAGACCTTTGGTTGATTTGATACCAATTTGTATTTTGTTCGGTGCTTTTGAATTTTCCAACGCTTGGGAATCAGTATTGGCCACAATGCATTCAAAGCCATCAACACCAGCATCAATAATACTGTTTACCGTATTTCCTCCAGCACCACCAATACCAATCACTTTGATCGTGGCTACTGCCCCAAACTGTTTTTTTTCTTGTTCCAACGCAATCATCGCAACACTCCCCGCTTATCTGCTTATATTAGAAAAAATCAATCATCCATGTTTTCATTTGGTTAAATACTCGCTTAATGAGCGGGCCGTGCAGATCGCTCATCTGTTCCTCTTTCCGTTTTTGTATCGTGTGCATCAACAATCCATATCCCGTTGCATAGATCGGGCTTTGCAATGAACCAGGAATTGAAAACGGAACTTTTGGCTTGCCAATACGAACCGGCATATCAAAAATTTTCTCCGCAAGTTCTTGCAAGCCAACGAGCAACGAACCGCCCCCCGTAAGCACAAGGCCGGTCGTAATAAATGGCTGCAAGTTACGTTTTATAATCTCTTCATGAACCAATGAAAGTACCTCTTTGGCACGCGGCTCTAAAATACGAACCAAATCAGAAACATGAACTACCTGCTTTTGATCCCCTTGCACCATCTCCACTTCAAGAAAATCATCTTTTTCCAGCACATCCACACAGGCAATCCCATACTCTTTCTTGACCCGTTCTGCATCTTTAAGCGTGGTACACAAACCAATCGCCACATCGTTGGTGAAATGGTTACCCGCCACGGGCAATACGCTCGTATAGCAAATGCGTTCATGTTGATAGATAGCCAAATCAGAAGTACCACCACCAATATCAACAACTCCCACACCAAGCTTTCGCTCATCTTCACTGAGCACCGCCTGAGCGGAAGCAAGTTGCTCAAGAATAATATCAGTAACGGCAACACCGGCCATTTCACAGCACTTAACTAAATTTTGAACCGATGCAATTGCACCCATGATAATATGCGCCTGCACTTCCAAGCGGATGCCATGCATCCCCACCGGATCAAGCACCTTATCGCGCCCATCAATCACAAAATATTGCGGAAGAATATGCAAAATTTGTTGCCCCTCGGGAATAGGAATCGCTTTTGCTGCTGCAAGAACTGCAACCACATCCTGCTGCTTGATCTCACCACGCTTAATCGGCACCACCCCATGGGAATTGAGCGATTGAATGTGCGCACCTGAAATACCCACTGAAACTGATTCGATAGGAGTTCCAGCCATCAACTGGGCCTCCTTTAAAGCCGCACGAATAGAATAAATTGTTTTAGAAACATCGATCACCACTCCCTTGCTGAGTCCATCAGAGGGAGCTTTGCCCACACCGATAGTTTCAACAGAGTCGTCATCGAGCTTTTTGGCTACCAACACACAAATTTTTGTGGTCCCTACGTCGATAGCCGTAATGATTTGTTCATTAAACCCCTTTGCCATATCTTCCCCCTTTGTCCCTCGACACAATAATTTGATCATCAAATCGTAGATCAGCAACCCAATGGTTCTGTGCTGACTTTCTATTCTTAATACTGTCTTTTAACTGTTCGTACGAAATAAGCGTACTGTGCGTAGGCAATGAAACCGCATCACACAGCAGTGAAAATGAAGGATCACGCATATCCTGGAAATAGAGCTCATGCTCATTCACCCAGCTCAACGTGTATTGCTCAAAAATGCGATCTTCGACGCAGCGTCTCACTGCACCCATCATCCGATCGGAGCATCGTTCCGGCAACGCAGATGCCATGGAAAAGGATGGCAGCGAATCGACAACGTACAACGCATAGGATCGATCAGGAATAATTGTTTTTGCATCGGTGAGCACATGCGCACCATTAATGCGCACAATAGGATCATGCGCCGTAATCTCTACTGTTGCTGTGTTGGAGGCTTGGCAATGCACCGCAACTGATTTCACACAGGGAAACTGCTCACAGATCGTTGAAATGATAGTTCGGGGATTATACGAGCCCTCGTTTTCAAAAAGGGCAACCTGCTCCCTAATATCCCGTTGTAACTCGCAAGAGAGTGTTTGATCAAATGCGTACGTAACATACTGAACCGCACAAATGGAGCGATAGAGCTTGTGCGTACCAATTGACACACCTGCCACTAAGAAAACGAGCGCGATAATTCGAAAACGTTTGATTGTATTTTTCATCCCCTGACCCCACCGTTGAGATTAATTCATATCCTTGTAATAGCGGTTTTTGGATGAAAGAGTCAATGCTTTGCGGAATAACCACCTCATAAGGGCAAAGCAACCCTATTCGGCAATGACCTTGTGCAGCAGCCCTAAACGATTTTATTGCGAGAACTTATAGTGAAAAGTAAAATTCCGGCAGCAACTGAAGCGTTATATGAGGTATCAGCTTCTTTTTGAGGCAACGTAATTGTTTTGCCGTACTTGAGCAGTTGCTTTTCAATCCCCACCGCCTCATTGCCAATCACCAAGCAGAGCGGCATATCATAGGAAGCTGCCATAGCATTCTCACCACCAAGCGCGGCAAGATAGATCCCATACCCAGCCTGCTTTAATTCGTTGAGGGCCATTTGAGCTGAAGAAACCTGCTGAATTTCAAGATGTTCTGCCAAACCAGCAGACGCTTTTATGGCCACCGCACCCAATGGAGCCGATTGGCGCGACGTGATAATCACCCCAGAAACACCAGTACAATACGCTGAGCGTAAAATTGCACCCAAGTTTCTCGGATCCTGAATGTTATCAAGCAATAGCAGGAAGGGGTGCTTTGATGGATCGAATGGTTTTTTACGAAAAGCAAAATCTTTAACCCAGGCCACCAACCCTTGGTGATCAGTGCCGTTGGCCATGCGATGAAGCACCTCACGATCCACGTATTGAATCGCCACCGGGTATTTCGGCATTGCTTTTTCAATCAGCTTCCACTGCTTTGGTACAGGCTTTGTGGTGTAGATCGAGATTAGCTTACGCCGCTTTGCGCGCAGGAGCTCCAGCACCGGATGGATGCCATAGATAAGCACTCCCTCTGCACGTTGTATTTTTTTCGCTTTTTTGACCATGGAAATATCCTTTAGTTCAGTAGATTATAGGCCATAAGCATACCACATTTCACGCAATCACGCTGCTTTACCTCCAACCATATCAGCCAGGTGCCAGGACAAAGCAAAAGGCCGGCCAGAGGGAAATTTTTGAACTCATCGACTCCCTCCGGTATACTGCTTCCTTATGAAACAGACCAATTCGACCTGGGTTGAGACCCTACTTCGCTCCCAGCCTATACGGCGAGAGCTTCGAAGGGCGCGGTCAGCAAAATCAGCCAAGCAAAAGCTGTTGAAGAGCAAGAAGAGAAATATGAAACAAACACTATTAACATGGGTTGAATTGAGTAGATCAGCCTTCAATCAAAACATAGCGCAGATCAAATCCGCCATTGGCTCGCGAAAGCTTGCCGTAGTAGTTAAAGCGAATGCGTATGGCCATGGCATGAAGGAGATTGCATCACTCGCCATGCAGCACCAGCAGGTTGATTGGCTCTGTGTGGCGTTTGCTTCAGAGGCACTCACATTGCATGCCGCAGGAATCAGCAAGCCGATCCTGGTGATGAGCTGCATTGATACGGATCCAGCACAGCTGGTAGGAACAAACATCCATCTCATGGTGGATGAGTATGAAACAGCAAAACAACTGCAGGAGCTCGGCCAAGCTCATCGTTACAGCTTCCCCGTCCATATCAAAATCGATACCGGCCTTTCTCGGTTTGGGGTCCTGGTTGAAGATGCAACACAATTCATTACCCAACTACAGCAACTCTCGCATATACGCATTGCGGGCATCTACTCTCATTTTTCAGAATCTGACAAACAGGATGGCACGTTTACAGGTCAGCAAATTGAGCGATTTAAAGCGGTACTCAACTCACTGAACAAGGCCAACATCAAGATTCCCCATGTTCATTTTTCAAACTCCGCGGCAGCCACCACACTCGATCTTCCGTTTTGCACACTCTTTCGCGTGGGAATTAATGCGTACGGCGTATGGTCCAGCCCACACGTAAGAGAGAAAACAAAAGCACGCCATCCCGCCATGCAATTGCAACCAATCCTGACCTGGAAGAGCAGAATCATCAGTTTGAAAGGCGTTCCTGCCAATAGTTTTGTTGGATACAGCAGAGCGTTTCAAACAAAACACCTCACCAAAGTGGCGATCATCCCGGTAGGGTATTACGACGGGTATGACATACGGTTTTCCAATAATGGAGTAGTCTATTGCAATGGACAGATAGCCCCTATCGTGGGACGGGTGGCAATGAACGCCACGATGATCGATGTTACCGATCTTGATCAGGTCTGCATCGGCGATGAAGTTGTTTTAATGGGCCCCTATCCTGGGATTCGCCCGCACGAGCTGGGAACTCGCATTTCAAACATGAATGCGCGAGAGTTAACCACCAGGATTAATCCACATATTCCTCGCATTTTGTGTCCATAAAATCTGGTTTTGCAATACAATATGTACCAGCCTTCGACTCAGCTCCCAGACGTCGCTCTTCGAGCTATGTCGGGCACAGCAGGGCGAACGGGAAAAAGAAAAATTACACAAATGTGCTATTTTTTCTCGATTTAACGAACAAATTATTTATACTGTTCTGCACGCCAATTTGAAAACCAGCACAAAAGGGGATTTTACATGTATATTATTGAGGGTAATATCGGTGTCGGCAAATCAACTTTTCTGCGATTGGTATCAGAACAGCTTTCAGACGTAAATGCGGTATTTGAACCACTGAATAAATGGCAGGATACCGTATACGGCAAAGGACTTCTCACCAATTTCTACGAAGATCCCAAGCGATGGGCCTATACGTTCGAACTTCTCACTATGATTTGTCGTGTACAAGATCACCGAGTTGAACAAGAAAAAGAAGAGTTAACATTGGTAGAGCGCTCTATCTACTCCGGCTACTACTGCTTTGCATACAACAGCCACGAGCAAGGATTCTTAACAGAACTTGAATGGAATATGTATCAGCAATGGTGCTCGCGCATTATGCTCTGCAAATGCTTACCTCCTCAGGGATTTATCTATCTGCGCGTACAACCAGAAATCGCATTCGAACGAATAAAGAAACGCAATCGCCACGCTGAAAAAACAATATCACTCACCTACCTCAAACAAATTCACGCGCGCCATGAGGCGCTTCTTGTCAAAAAGGAAGGGGTATTACCACAGCTTAAACGAGTACCGGTATTAGTTCTTGATTGTAATCAGGAATTTGAGCGTAATCCTGCTCAAATGCACAAGCACATCCATGCAATACGATCATTCTTGATGCAAACGGGCACCACACTTACCCCTTACCAACACCAACACACTCATTCAGTAAGCCCGTAGATCATACTAGCTGGTAAATCCGATGTTTGCCGGCTTTAATGATCATGCCAGATTTCCATGAAATGGATGTTTTAAAATCAGAAACCACTTCTCCATCGATTGAAAGGCCGTTCGCTTCAATAAGCCGTTTGGCCTCTGAAGAAGTTTTAATAGCGCCAATCAGTTTGAGAAGATCAACCACCCAGAGAGGATTTGCCGTTCCTGAAGGAAGTTTCACTTCCTTCGCCTTGGAGTAATCTTTTTTCTGAAAAATCGCTTCAAAGGTTGCACGCGCCTCATCCGCTTCTTTTTCTGACCAGAATTTTGCAACAATTTTGTGCGCCATGTCCTTCTTCAAGCTCATCGGATGCAAATTACTGGCAGCCACTCGCTCCTGCATCTGGCTAATCTCTGCTTTAGGCGTCCCCAAGAGCAGTTCAAAATAACGCCACATAAGTGTATCGGAAATAGACATCAGTTTGCCAAACGCTTGATCAGCTGGTTCGGCTAATCCGATCGCATTACCTAAAGACTTGGACATTTTTTGCGTACCATCCAGTCCCTCTAAAAGGGGCACCGTGATGACCACCTGAGGCTCTTTGCCAAACTGTTCTTGCAGAAATCGGCCCATTAAAAGATTAAATGTTTGATCTGTTCCACCCAGCTCCACATCAGCATCAAGCACCACTGAATCATATCCCTGGAAGATCGGATAGAGAAGCTCGTGGAAGCCTATCGGTTGCTTTTGCTCAAGACGGTTTTTAAAATCTTCCCGCTCAATCAACCGAGCAACAGTTACTTTGGCAGCAAGTTTAACCAAATCAGCCATATCCAGTTTTGAAAGCCACTCGGAGTTGTAACGCACTTGGACCTTATCTGCATCCAGAATTTTACCCACCTGCTCAAAATAGGTTTTCATATTGTTGGCAATATCCTCATCGCTCAGTGAAGGGCGTGTTTTTGAGCGGCCGCTTGGATCACCTATTCTGCTCGTGAAATCACCGATAAGAAAGATCACATTGTGGCCCAAATCTTGAAACTGTTTGAGCTTTGATAGAACGACTGCATGCCCAAGATGCAAATCCGGGGAAGTGGGATCCATACCAAGTTTGATGTTAAGCTTTTTGCCCAACGAGAACTTCTTTTCAAGTTCCCCTTCAGGAACAATCTGTACCGTTCCCTGCGCAATATCTTCAAACACTGTTTTTGTCTCATTCATCGCATATCCCTATCAAACCATGCGGAATGCTTTTGCAATGCCATAGCCCGTGTAGGAAATAATGTTAATCGCAAACAGCCGCAACGGCTCGGAAAATAAAAGAATCAAAATAATTGGCACCAACATAATAGCATAGTAATGGTAGGTACCATACCGAGATGAGCGCTCCATCATGAAAAACATAAGCAAACTAAAACTATTAAGAATAAAACTCAATACCGCGAGCACCACATTCAGATAGATGCACGCAATGATAATAAAAGAGAACATGACCACCATGGAGGAAAGCTCTGGATAGGCAGCAACTAAATACAAGTGCGACATATTCTGCACACCCACGAGCATGTATCGCGCAATAAACAGCATCTGCGGCCCCGCAATAACTACGAGCAACACAATGCCCGCCAGTCCAGAGACAAGATAGGCAAACGTATCGGAAAAGTACGCAAGCTTCAGTTTTAAAAACCGCCATGGCCCGGTAATATTTAACGGATTGATCGGCACATACCGCCCCCAACCAAACAGAAAAATAAAGAGAAACGCGAGCCCAACAAGATCTATATGGGCAAATGGATTTAACGTGAGTAGGCCAAGATATTCGGCCGTATCATCGCCCATCTTTTTGGCTACCCAGGCGCGAAACGCACCCGCAACGGTAACCACCACCAAATAGGCGAGAAAAAAGGTAATGATACTAATTAAAAGTTCCGCGGTTCTAACATTAATCATAAGCCATCCATACTGGTAAAAAACGTAAGGATCAGTGTACTGGATACGGTCAATAAGGGCAACACCCCTGCCCGGGGTGCCCTGCGTAGCTTGCCAATCATACTTCGCCAAGGCTTCGTATGACATGGCCGGCTTGTCCTTCGAAGCTCGAAGAGCGTAGTAGGAAAGGCCTGGACAAGCGAAGCACGGGTAAGCGTCTAATTCGACAAAGCACACTCTCTTGCTAGACTAAGCCGTCAATTATGCTTTAAAAACACAAAGGAGAATCAATGGAACGGGAACTGAAATCCCACCAGACGCCAATACGGATACCACTCGCGCATCGTATCCTCGCGCCGATCATTCTTGCTATCAGTACCGTACTCACCTACTATTCATCACTCAGCTACGAGCTACAATTTGATGATATCGCCAATATCAACAAGCATTTCAACATCCGCCATTATACATTCGGCAATCTGTTTTTTTCAGGTTCTCGCTGGATCAGCTACTGGCTTAATTCTCTTTATTATAAGATCGACAAATTTAATCCGTTTTATTATCGCGTTGGCAATGTTGCTATTCACACCGCCAATGGCATCCTCATATTTTTTGTTCTGTTGAACCTTCTTACGCGCCTTCCCTATGCCTCCTTTTTCAAACGAAATGCATTTGCTATCTCCTTCCTCTCCTCCCTGCTTTTTCTTTTGCATCCGGTACAAACGCAAACAATATCCTACGTTATTCAGGGACAGCTTGAAGGGCTTGCATCCCTATTCATGCTCAGTATCATTCTCTGCTTTTTGCAGATAAATCAAACAGCAACACGCTGGCTGCGCATACTGCTTATCACCCTGTTCTTTGCACTTATCATTCTGGCTACCGGCACAAAAGAGATCGCAATCGTTACGCCTGCTCTCGTCCTGCTTGTTGATTGGTTTTTTATAGCACGAGCCTCGTTTTCTGAACTGAAAAAACGGTGGTGGCTCCATCTGGCAAATTCACTCATCATAGTAAGCATCTATGTATACTTTCTTTCTGCTAAGTTTTTTGGCACTCTCTTTTCTCTTTCAATGGAGGTGGGGAACAATCTCGGAAATGTAATCACCGATCAATACGATCAGATGATCAAGCCACTTCATTTTTTTATGTCGCAGTTTAAAGTTATTCTCCATTATCTCTGGATCTATGTGTGGCCACTCAACATCAGTATGGAATATGATTGGGTGCTTTCAAAAAGTTTCTTTGCGCTGGATTGCATTGTACCATTCACCATCCTATGCATTGTCGGTTTCCTGCTCTATAAACTACTTCAACACGATCCAACCAACATTGTTGGGTTCGCTGCTTTTTGGTTTGCAATCACGATGGCACCTCGATCGACCATCATGCCCTCTCCTGAACTGCTCGTGGATTATAAAACCTATCCTGCATCATTCAGCATACTGTTCTTGCTGGCAATCGCGGTTATTAAGCTGTTCGAATTCATAAAAAGCCACAACCGAATCATGGCACGCTACGCAGATCGGTATAAAATCCCTCATATGCTCATCATCTTGCTTGCCGTCACCATGGGCATTGGCACCTCATCCCGCAATGTAATCTGGAGTTCTGGCCTTGAATTTTGGGGAAATATTATAAAAAACGCCCCGGGAAAAATACGAGCCTACAACAACTATGGCGTTGAGCTTGCACAAAAAGAAGGGAAATTTAAAGAAGCCATTCCCTACTACCAATATGCCATCCAAATGGATAAAAAATATCGCGATCCATACAACAATCTTGCTGTTTCCTACGCTGCCATCAAACAACATGACAAAGCGATTGCAACCCTAAAACAGAGTTTGCAAATCAACCCATACTACCCAGAGGCATACAACAACATCGCTTCATTCATGCTAGATCAAAAAAATTTTGGAGAAGCTGAAAAAGCTCTGAGGGTTGCTATCAAACTTAGACCTTATTACGGAAAAGCATTCTACAATCTCGGTAGGCTCTACATGGAAACAGATCAACCTGAACTCGCCTGGGAAAGTTTCAAAGCAGCATGCACGCAAGCAGATCTTGATAATGAAACCGGTTTTGCTGCCTATGCACAATGCAGCTTGTTTCTGAAAAAGTATGATGACGCGATCTTTGCGAGCCAAAAGGTGCTTGAATGCAATCCAAACAATACCGATGCCCGATTTAATCTGGCAAATGCCTACTTCATGACAAATCAGTTTGATCAAGCAATCACCACCTATGAACAGCTCAGCCAACAAAGTCCTCAAGATATGCGCTTACGCTATAATCTCGCAGAGGCCCATTTTAGTGCCGGCAAAACGGATATGGCACTCGCCCACTTTAATCGCCTCAAGGAACTACCCGGCATCACGCCAAATGTATTTTTGCGCATTGCCGCCTGCCACGAGAAATTGGGAAACCCTCGCCAGGCAAAGAGTTCCTTAGAGGATCTGCTCAAGAAAAATATCCCACAAGATGCACGTAAGCAGCTTGAACTTGCACATACTAAGCTCGTGACACAGTATAAGCTGAGCTAAAACCTTTTGCCACTCACCCTATTGTTTAGTAGGCTAGGAGCTACTATCTCAATAATCTCAATATGAAAGGAAAAAAATGATCAATATCCCTATTGTACCCATAGCGATAAACTTTCTCATTTTTTTTGTAGTGAATTTCTTTGTATGGGTTGTGATAACGAGAAAAGTAAGAACTCATTATCTGTATAATGCTCTTTTGTACACAGTTTCAGTTGTATGCTCTATTCTTATTGTCCGTATCATCCTGTATCCGCTTCACTGGTTTTCATATGACAAGATGATACACCTCGTGAGTGAACCGTGGCAGATCTTTACAGGAGTCGCGGCATTCTTTTTAGCATTTTTCTCGATATTCATTTGGATATGCGCCTTTTATTTCCAATTCTTTTATGCCCCAGCTTATATTCTGAAAAAATTTGGAACAGGAATAGCAATGTATCGGGAAATAAGCAGGACTATTCTTATAACGTTTTTTGTTGTTATAGCGTTTAAAGTGGCCACATTGCTTTTATTTGGATTACGTTTCAAACATCTGTTACAGCTATAAAAGGTCCAAAATAGCGCTCCAAACAGCCATAAGATAGAAATTGGATACAATGGATAAAAAGTACAATCACCAAGCAGCAGAACAGGCACTCCAAAAAGAGTGGGAACAGAATAAGGTCTACAGCCACGAGAATAATCCTGGCGACCCCTACAGCATCGATACCCCACCACCAACCGTTTCTGGCTCACTTCATATCGGCCACGTGTTTTCCTACACACAAACAGATATTCTCGCTCGCCATAAACGGATGGACGGATACTCCGTCTTTTATCCATTTGGCTTTGATAATAACGGATTGCCCACTGAGCGATTCGTTGAAAAAGCAGAAAAAACGAGCGCATTTAAAATTGGCAGGTCCGCATTCATTAAGCTCTGCCTTGAAAAAACAGTGGAGGCGGAAAAACAGTTTAAGGAACTGTGGCAGCATATCGGCTTAT
>JAUUXD010000057.1 GCA_030588705.1 bacterium
GACAAAGTGTGCAACATCATCACGTTCGGCACCATGCTTGCAAAAGGAGTAATCAAGGATGTGGCTCGTGTTCTTGGGTTCCCATTTGAAGATGCCAATGCGATCACCAATCTTATTCCCGATCAGCTTAAAATAACGCTCAATGACGCGTTCAAGCAAGAACCCCGATTAAAAGAACTTATTGAAGGAAACCCGAAGGCAAAAAAACTATTTGATGTTGCGCTCAAACTTGAGGGGCTCACTCGCCACGCATCAAAACACGCCGCGGGGATTGTAATCTCACCCGAACCGATTGATGAAGTGTTACCGGTGTATATACCATCCAAAAGCACCGAGCTTGTAGCCCAATATGCCATGACGGAACTGGAGAGCATCGGATTCCTTAAAATCGATTTCCTTGGGCTTAAAAACCTCACACTCATTGCTCGCGTGGTACAACTGATTAAAAAAAATCATGGGGTTACGATCGATACCGATAAACTCCCGCTCGATGATCAAAAAACGTTCGCCCTTATTTGTGAAGGTGATACCTCCGGGGTATTCCAATTAGAATCCAGCGGCCTAAAAGATGTGCTTCGCAAACTACAGCCAGCAGTATTTGAAGATATTATTGCGGTCAACGCGCTCTATCGCCCCGGCCCACTCGGCTCAGGCATGGTAGATGATTTTATTGAACGAAAACATGGACGGCAAAAGATCCGATATTTATTTCCCGAGCTCGAACCGATTTTAAACGAAACGTACGGCGTGATCGTGTATCAAGAGCAGGTAATGAAAGCGGCTTCGGCAATCGGCGGCTACTCACTCGGCCAAGCAGATATTTTACGCAGAGCAATGGGTAAGAAAAAAGCAGAAGTAATGGCGGAACAGCGAATCTTCTTTATGGAGGGAGCAAAAAAGAAAGGATTTGAAGAAAAAAAATCAGGGGAACTCTTTGATCTCATGGCCTACTTTGCCGGCTACGGGTTTAATAAATCACACTCCGCCGCGTATGCAATGATCGCGTATCAAACTGCCTACTTAAAAGCAAACTACCCCGCCGAGTTTATGGCATGCCTTATTTCACTTGAAGCGACCAACGCAGAGAAAATGTCGTTCTACTTGCAGGAAGCAAAAGATATGGGGCTGCCCATCGAGCCGCCCGATATTAATCGCTCTGAAGTGGATTTTTCCGTCCATGATGGCAGCATCCGATTTGGCCTTCATGGCATTAAGAATGTGGGCATGGCCGCCATTGAAACAATTATTGCAGAACGGGAAAAAAAAGAAGCATTTATCGATCTTTTAGATTTCTGCAAGCGCAGCGATCTGCGGGTGTGCAACAAACGAGTGATTGAAAACCTGATTTACGCAGGCGCCTTTGATACACTCCCCGGCTCCCGCGCACAGCAAGTAAACGAGCTCCAAGAGATTATGGAACACGCAGCGGCATACCAAAAAGATCAAGCAACGGGGCAGATGGGATTATTTAATACGTTCTCCACCGATAAACCGCACGAGCCACACACGTTTTCCCCTTGCACCAACTGGGATAATCGTACAAAGCTAGAAAAAGAAAAAGAGGTTATAGGATTTTATTTAAGCGCCCATCCCTTGGAAACGTATCGCAAACAGCTCAAATGGTTTAAACCCCAGCCATTCCGAACGGTGTTAGAACTGGCGCAGAAACATGATCAAGAATACGTTGGCCTCGTATGCGGGCTGCTCAAAAGCCGCAAAGATATCACCACGAAAAAAGGGGATCGTATGGCATTCATTCAGATCGAGGATGAAGAAACAAGCGCAGAAGTGATTCTATTTCCCAAAACATTTGCGCAGGTGGAACAATGGCTGGATACACATCATGTATTTCTAATCAAAGGAGCAGTGGATATCACCAACCCAAGACAGCTAAAAATCAAAGCCAACCAATGTGTTCCCATTGATCTCGCCCTTCAGGAGTGGCAACCGATCCAGCACGCCCTCTTTGAGCTCCCTATGGATATCGACGAACAGCTGCTGACTAGCTTTCAGGAAAAACTAAGCAAAGGCTCAATCCCTGCCTCCTGCGTATTTCATGATCAAGGCAAGAAACTCCGCCTCTCAATGCGCCAAAAGGTGGCCCTGGATGCGGAAATCATCGATACCCTTGCGCAGCTCAATATCCACGTTTCCGTCGCTCTCTAGGCTCTATCACCTCCCCCTCTCATGTGCCCCTTGAACTAATCCTTCCTAATCATTGCTATTTACTGAGTAATTCCCTTAGGCTAAGGGATGAAGAAGTAAAAAAAAAGAAAGGACTTGTCCGCCCAGGCTTCGCTTATCCGGGCCTCCGGGCTCGGCAAGCTTCGCCGGGCACAGCCGAAGAATGAAGGAAAGGTATGATGAAGAGTCTCAAACTATCACTCACTCTCACTCTGCTAGCAGCCCTGAGTATGGGCAGTATGCATGCCATGGAATCAACAACACCGCAGAAAAAACAACAATTGCTACAACGGCTCGTGATGCTCTACAAAGTGAATCGCGATCTAATGCGACAAAACATCCATCTCAATCTGCCCAAAGAAAAGATTAAGCAACTGCGTGCTGATCGCCGCAGAATCCTCAAGCGAGTTGCTATCGCTGGATTAACTGCTGCGTTTCTTTCCGCTATTGGGATAACAGCGGCAGTAGCTGCAAAAAAATATAGGGCAGGAAAGGCGCCTACCGGTCCACCTCCTACATTTGGGAGGCTTCACGAATCGCTTAGACCACCTGGAGTAGCACCGAAAAGTGATGTCATTCCGAAAGCTGCTGAATCAATTGTAGCTGAAAAAGAAGAACCTCAACGAGCTGCTGGAACATTACGCCGTCTGGATGAACCAAAAGAATGGGAAGAAGTGCGTCAAGCTATAGGGAAAGACCCCTTCTTAGAAAAACTATTAAGAGAAAGTGAAGAACCCAATTAACCATTTATTAAAAGGAGAATCGATGGATCGCACCAAAAGAACTATCGCCATAAGCGCAACCCTCATTGCTTCTGTCACGATGTTGACGGTGGGCCTGTATCTAAAAGCAATGAATGCCGACGTAGCAGAAACAGCAGGAATGCCCCAAGGCACTGAACAAATGAAAATGATGGATATGCCAGGCATGATGGGCGACGGCAGCATGATGGGCGCAGAGATGATGGAAAAAGAAATTAATTTGCCTCAACCAGGCACAGAGCTTTCTGAACAAGAGATAGACGCAATCCTCAAAGTAATTATGGATTCTGGCGAACTGGAAATGAGTGAAGAAGAAATAAAAGTAGATGAAACTGAGTAACCGTATTTAAACCATATCAAACCAAAAGGAGCGTATGATGAAACATATCGCAAAACACACCTTACTATTCGGCGCATTCGCCATGCTTTTAAGCACGATGCCCATGCAGGCTATGGAATCAGCCTCACCAGAAGTACAACAAGAAGTGGCCACCAAACAAGGCTTTTTTAGACAATTAAATAAAAAAGCAAGAAATTCTCGCCTTAACTATTTGATGAAGCAACTCAAAATTGAATGGAAACCCTTCATAAAATGCGTAGAAAAAGGCGAGAAAGATTGTCTCAAACAAGCGCAAACCATAAGTGCCATTATAAAAAGCATTCTTGCGCTCGTATTAGTTGGCACCGCTATTGGTATAGGCGTTACCGCCAAACGACGTTTGGGTAGGAGAGCACCGGCTTCGCAATATACATCTAACGACCAAAGGCTCATTACTGCAGTAAATCGTTATGTTAATCCTCGTACAACGGCACAAGCTTTTAACGAATTGAACCGAATTTTGGTGCCAAGGACATTTGAGATATTTAAAATAGAAGGAGGAGCAGAGTCTCCAGCACTGCAAGCGATGGTCGCCGGGTTCACTTCTGCAGGCCTACGCCAGGCTTTAAATACCCTGAAAACTAAAGGGTATGACACCGATTTGCCCTTCTATAAAAACATTCAGACATTACTTAATGAAAGCGAAAAAGCGGTAATTGGAGAGTTAGACTAAGACAAGCATAAAGGCCATAAACTCAAGAGCCGCGGAGTTCCGCGGCTCGCTCTATTTCTCCAAATACTCCCGCACATACGCATAGATCTTCTCATTCATAACCTGCAGCTTGGCAAGCATCCTGTTGATCGCCTGCTGGTTATCAAGCTCCAACCATACATCAATCGCCTTTTTTGCATGCACCATGA
>JAUUXD010000046.1 GCA_030588705.1 bacterium
GCAGTCAGCCGATATTACGGTGGTGGCTCCTGGTATTGCGGAAGCGTTGTTGACCACGCTCGCAGGGCTCATGGTGGCTATCCCTGCCCTGATCATGTACAACTATCTGGTGATTCGGGTGCGCAGGGTGGAGCATCAAATTGTCCAGTTTGCTGATCAGATCAGCCTCATCATGCAACAATCCCTTATTGAGTAATCGCCATGAAGCGAAAAATGCGCTCACGGCGCCTGCATTCAGGAGTTCTTTTAGATATTTCCATGACCCCCTTGATCGATACTGCATTGACCCTACTCATTATCTTTATGATCACTACCCCGATTATCCAGAACGCTATCCGCGTATCGTTGCCAAAGGGGGAAGCCAAGGAGGATGAGGGAGGAAGCCAGGAGCTGATTGTCTATATAGATAAGGACAAGCACCTGTTCTTTAATGGTCAGGAGTACGAGCAGGAGAAGATTGTGGAGCTTATCAAGAAGCACGTTGGTGAGCAGGAAGAAAAAAAAGTATACGTGAAGGCCGATCAGGAGGTCTCCTATGGCCAGGTGATAGGGCTGGTGGATCGCCTGAAGGTGGTGAGCGGGGTCTCGCACGTGATCTTGGCCACCCAACGGCTTACCTAGAAAGAAGAGTAACCCCTCGACAATTGCGGTCTTTTACCCTACAATAATGCGTTACTATTGTATTTGGGCCCCATTTACCGTATAATATTCTATTAGAAACGGTGGTATGAAGAGGAGCGGACTCGAAGCAAATTCCCCCATGCCAATTTGATGTATAATTTTTAGCAGATAGTAGCGATTATGAATAAAAAAAATAAAAAATCATTTCTCGGCGGAACGCCTCGCACCTTTTTGGTGGGGCTTCTTGTGCTGATCGGCTCGCTTTTTGCGTTGCACATGCTCACTGATCGAAGCAGAAATATTAAAACGCTCACCTACTCGGCCTTTTTAACTCAGGTTGAACAAGACCAAGTGAAGCGTGTTCATGTGGTGGGGCAAGAAGTATATGGCTTTCTGAAAGATGGTACCCGTTTTGAAACAACGATTGCCAATAAAGGCAAAGATTGGGAAATTCTCCGAGCTCACAACGTGGAGTTCTCGGTTGATAGTCCCAATCAGCAGTTTAATTTCTGGTATCTCTTGCCGCTTCTTTCATTCCTGATTACCGGTTGGGCTATTTGGTATTTCATTCGCCAATCACGTGGTTCAGGTGGTGGAGGTGGAAACAGTATTTTCACGATGGGTAAAAGTAAGGCCAAGCTTTTCATGCCGTCAACAATAAAAGAAACTTTTGATTCGGTAGCTGGTGCAGCTGAGGCGAAAGAGGATCTGCAAGAAATAATCGACTTTCTCAAACACCCTGAAAAATATAGCCGTTTGGGTGCAAAAATTCCACGTGGTGTGCTGTTGACGGGTGCGCCCGGTAACGGGAAAACGTTGCTTGCTCGTGCCACTGCAGGAGAAGCAAACTGCCCATTTTTTAGCATCAGTGGTTCAGATTTTATTGAAGTGTTTGTGGGTGTGGGTGCAGCTCGTGTGCGCGACCTCTTTGAGCAAGCGCGTAAACATGCGCCATGCATTATCTTTATTGATGAAATTGATGCCGTAGGGCGTCATCGGGGTTCAGGCCTTGGTGGTGGCCATGATGAACGTGAGCAAACCTTAAATCAAATGCTTGCAGAAATGGACGGATTCCAAACAAATAACAGTTCAGTGATTGTGATTGCAGCAACCAATAGATCTGATGTGCTTGATCACGCATTGTTGCGTCCGGGCCGCTTTGATCGCCGTATTTTGGTGCCGTATCCTGATTTAAAAAGCCGTGAAAAAATTCTTGAAGTGCACGCCAAAGCAGTAAAGATGGATCCTGCAGTGGATCTGCATAAAATTGCGCGTGGCACGCCAGGATTTTCTGGTGCAGAGCTGGCAAACTTGATCAATGAAGCGGCTATTCTTGCCTCCAAAACAGATCAACAATCCGTTACCATAAACGATTTTGAAGAGGCTCGCGATAAGATCTTGCTGGGCAAAGAGATTAAAAGCCTATCACTCACTGATGAAGATCGTAAAGTAACCTCCTACCATGAATCAGGCCATGCATTGGTTCGGTTGATGATGCCGGAAGATAGCGATCCGCTCCACAAAGTAACGATTATTCCACGAGGTAAAGCGTTGGGCGTAACGCACGCGATGCCGGAACGTGAAAAATATACGCGAACGCGAGATGAAATCTTGGCTGATGTGATGTCGGGGCTTGGTGGCCGTGCGTCGGAAGAGCTCATATTCAAAAAGGCAACCACCGGTGCCTACAGTGATTTTAAAGCAGCAACGGCGATTGTGCGCGATATGGTCTGCAACTACGGCATGGCTGAGGAGCTTGGTCAAGTGGTGTATGCACAGAGCCAAGGCGAGTACATGTACTCGCAAAAAACCGCTGAACGTATTGATGAGCAGGTCCAAAAGATTATGGATGATTGCTATACCAAAACGATGAAATTGCTTACCGATAATCGGGACAAACTGGAGCAGCTGGCAACCACGTTGCTTGAAAAAGAAACGTTGTACGCGGATGAGATCTATGAGCTGCTTGGCATTGAGCCTCGCACGCAGCATCGATTCTCGTAAGGGAGGTTTTTTTAGGAGGGGGAAGGAAGGATTATGAAGAAGATCCAATCACGATATCTGTTGTGGGCATTAGTAGCTACGTTTTCATTGAACGTGGCAGCACCAATCTTTGCGGAAGAACCGAAACAAGAAAAGCTATCATTTGCGCAACGAATCAAGCTCTTGATAAGGGCCAAAGAGTGGCTTAAAGAGACGAATGAGTTGCGCAAAAAAATTAAGGCGGGTACTGCAACAGAGGAAGAGAAGAAACGGTTGAGCAAGAGGATTATAGGGATCACTCTAATATTGTTACTATTGGTTGCAATTCCCTTTGTATGGTTCGTTCGGAAAGAAGATCAAGAAGTACGGGAGCTATTGAAAATAGGTAGAGCAAGTGATAGGAGCCTTTGGTTTGGCATTGAAAAAGGAGCGTTGGAAGCACAAGAGTCTCGGGATATCAGAGAGGCTCTAGAACAAGCGTTTCAACGCATGCTAGAAACGCGTCAGCAGGAGTACTACAATTTGAGAGTGGCGGCTTTAGTTAGAACAGGTCGGAAAACCCGTGAAGAGGCCCTTGAAGCAATCCAACGAGATTTGCAACAAGATTTGCTAGGCAAAAAAAGTGAATTATTAGGCTCACCAATAGGGCGAGCCAATGCTGTTTTAAAGGCGGCTATGAAAAAAGAGAGAGAGCTTCTAGAGAATTTCAAATTTAACATACTTGATGTTGGTGAGAGAGAAACAATTAAACAGATAATGAGACGGATGAAAAAAGCCAAAAAAGCAGGTTCATCCCGCTCCTTAAGATAGGAAGGAAGGATTATGAAGAAGATCCAATCAAAATATCTGTTGTGGGCATTAGTAGCTACGTTTTCATTGAACGTGGGAGCGCCCGTATTGGCTGCAGAACCGAAACAAGAAAAATTATCATTTGCGCAACGAATCAACCTCTTGAGAAGGGCCAAAGAGTGGCTGAAAGAGACGAGGGAGCTTGGCAAGAAAGTTAAGGCAGGTACTGCAACAGAAAAAGAAAAGAAACGGTGGGACCGTAGAGTGGGAGGGTCTATCATAATAAGTATGCTTTTAATGTCGGTGCCTTTCTGGGTATGGGCTTGGCGACTAAAGAAGGAAAGTGATGTCTACGAGAAGGAAGTGAAAAGGCATGAAATAACAGGTAGAGAGTTAAGAAGAGATATTAGGGAGAGCAAGTGGCGGAGAGCTTTGCAAGAGGAACGCCTCCTAGCTTTGCAGGAAGGGCGGATGCAGGATAAGCGAGGTGCGAGGGAACTTATAAATTTGTTAAGGGCAGCTCGAGTAATCGAGGGGATGGACTCGAGAGCTAATGCCATTACTGAAATCCAAACTAAAATCCAAGAAGAGTTGAGAGAAGAGGGAGAGAGGAAGTTGGTGGGGACAGCGCGAGAGCAAGCGAAAGCTATTTTGGACCGTGCAGTAGAAAGAGTGAGTAAGCTTCCCTTTGATTTGCTTGAAGAACGCGGAGAAATCGAAGAAATAATTGCAAAGGTACGAAAGGCAGAAGCAGCTGGGGTGCCAGCTCGTGGAGTAAGGGGTGCGCTCTTTGAGCAGTAGATTTCTCAGGTTTCCTCCCCTTGTGCGAAATCTATAAATACGCTATCTTCAAGCCCGGTACTTTTTAACCAAACCATGGGCAGTCATGAACGCACAATCCGATATAAAATCGTTAGATCTGCATAAAGATCTTGAGAAGATCCTCAAGGGAGCAGGAGAAATCGTGCGTTCCTATTGGGGTAAGCAGCTAGAACGTCAACAAAAGCGTGATGGGTTTCTCACGGAG
The DNA here is from genome assembly GCA_030588705.1 of bacterium. Classification (GTDB taxonomy): domain Bacteria; phylum Babelota; class Babeliae; order Babelales; family Vermiphilaceae; genus JAUUXD01. The sequence goes on from JAUUXD010000046.1 coordinate 4,421, forward strand.
GCCGATCTTAAGAGCGAGGCTTATCTTATTGAAAAACTAACCGCATTGGTGCCAGCCGATATCTGGGCAGAGGAATCAGGCCAATCGGGATCCAATAATAACGGGTATCGCTGGGTGATTGATCCGCTTGATGGAACTACCAATTTTGCCTATGGGCTCCCCTACTACTGCATTTCCGTGGCCTTAACCGAGCATGATAGCCCTGTTCATGCGGCGATCTATAATCCGTTGCAGGATGACTTTTTTTACGCCAGGCGGGGTTTTGGAGCCTGGTGCAATAGCAAGAAAATTACCGTCTCCTCTCCAGATTCACTTTCGCAAGCTGTCGTAGGCCTTGGATTCTCTTATGCGCGGGATGAGCGATCCTCGTTGCTCCTGCCGGCCCAAAAAATAGTTACCTCGATCCAGGCGGTTCGGAATATGGGGGCAATTGCCCTCGATTTGGCTCACGTAGCGGCTGGACGCTTAGATGGGGTGTTTTTCAGTCATCTATCCTGGTGGGATGTGGCTGCTGGAATGCTTTTGATCGAGGAGGCAGGAGGCTCAATTTCCGATTTTCGGGGGAATGCTATTGCCCCAGCCTACAAGAATTGCGTGGCTGGTGGGGAGCTTGTTTATGACCATCTACGCGCCATTCTCTCAAATAAGCAGTAAATTTGAAAAAAGCCAGTATTGTAGTACACTTGGGGGTATCACAAGATATCTGAGTATCACCACTAAGGATGATTTTATGGCACGAATTTGTGGCGTATGTGGCAAAAGGCCACAGGTAGCCAATCTAGTAAGTAACGCAAAAAATAAAACGAAACGTTGGGTATATCCAAACGTGCAAACTATGCGTTACACCACCGTTAATGACCCCAAAAAGCATGTCCATCGTGGCAAAGTGTGCACGAAATGTTTGAAGGGCAGTAAGATTCAAAAAGTTATTTAAGTAAGGGGTTATTATGCCTAATATCAAATCAGCAAAAAAGAGAGCGTTACAAACCGTGAAACGTCATGATCGCAATGTAGCGCGCAAAAGTGACGTAAAAACGGCCATCAAGAAGTTTTTGAGTGCGGTGGAAAATAAAGAGCTTGATGTAGCAAAAGATTTACTTCGCCAAGTGCAGGCAAAGCTATCGCGTGCACAAGGCAAAGGGGTATATCATCGCAATACCGTTGCTCGAAAAATGAGCAGATTTTCAAAGCGCGTGAAATCGCTTACCACGCCGGCGTAATACAAATACGTAAATAAATGGGCCCGGTGGTAACCGGGTCCATTTGCTTTTACTACCAAGAGCGGTAGTATACGTCTGGTTTTTCCAATGGGTGTAGCAGTAGTGAAGAAGTGTTATTATACGTTCATCTCTATTGGATAGGAGAAAACATGTACAGAAGGTTATCATTAGCGCTTTTATTGCTAAGTGCATCACTTTGCGGAATGAAGAGAAATGAGGGAGAATGTTTGAGGAATCAGGGTGTTTTTGCGGTTTTAAAAGCAAAGTTTTTTAGAAGTGCGACACCGTTGCCGGATTCGTCTGAGGCAACAGCTGAGGAGGAAGCATTAAAAAAAGAACAACCGGACGCAGAATCCAGTGGGCCGGGGGCATCTCATATGTGTATGGGTTCAGATATATCGTCTTTTTCAAGGGCAATCCCAACTCGAAGATATTTTTTCCCAGGTGAGTGTGGAGAGGAAAATCGTTATTAATCTAACGCATAAGAGGAAACTATGATCAAAAGTCTATTCTATAGGGCTTTATTGATGGGGGTTTCTCTGCGTGCTATGCAGACGAAATCCGATTAGTTTTCCTTAATAGTTTTTTATTAATTGGAGGATTATCTATATATAAGAAAATTATGCTTGTATTGTTTATCAGTTCACCATTGCTGGCAGTGAAGTCTCAAGGTATTTCTAAAAGAGTTGGGGGAACGTTTGTTGCCCCTTCGTTGACTCAAACAACGTACGACGCTGTTGCACGACAAAAAGATTCTCGGTTCGCTGGAAGCCTGGAGCGGTTTATCAGCTCAAGAGCGGCCTTTATGCTATTGGCTGGAGCTGTTGCGATGGGTGGAAGTGCGATGACTGATATTACAAAAAAG
>JAUUXD010000045.1 GCA_030588705.1 bacterium
GTTTTCAGCGGTAACGTCGATCTCTACAAACAACGCCTTTGCGGGGCCACCAACTTTGATTTTGGTACCTGATGGAACGTTGACCTTATAAATCTTGCTCAGTTTGTTCCCCTTTAATTTCAGCTTTTTGAGCTTTGGGAAATTAAGGTTTGAAAGGGTGTGGATTGGGTTGTTGCCAGCTTTCAGTTTTCTAAGCTCTGGAAGATCTAAGTCGCTTAAAATTTCAATGTTATTTTGCTTAATCTTCAACTTTTTAAGCTTTGGCAATTTGAGTGATGGAAATGAGGTGAGCTGGTTGTCGCTGAGATTGAGCCGTTCGAGGTTGGGAAATATCTCAATTTGTGATGCGCTTATGCTGATAAGCTTATTGTTGGAAAGATCGATTGCTTTAATTGTTTCTGGTTCTTTGGTGATTAGTTCGATGCCGTTCAGGCTGGTCAGATCTTTGTCGACCAAATTAATAACCCCATTTCTCTCTTTTACGGGGCCGAACTTTTCAATGTATTCGGTGATACTGATGGCGTGTGCTGCGCAAACGGTGAGTGCACTGATCGCGAGTGCGAGGGATAGTTTCTTCATACTGTTTTCCTTAAATAGGTGTTTTATAATGTTTTTACTACCGTTATCTTACCAAAAATGGCAGTTGATTTTCAAGGGTTTGGGGCTGAAAAGCCCTTTAATTAGGCCGCTTCGAGTGGTTGTGCTATGCTTGGTTTTTCCAAAGGAAGCATTCAGGGCCTGTTTTGAAAGGAATTTTCGTGCTCTATAATCCACAAAGCGACACAAAATCGGTGTATATTCATTGGCCATTTTGCCCGTATAGATGCCACTTTTGCCCCTTTGTGGCGCTAGCGGGGCATGATCAATTTATGGAACGGTATAACAAAGCGCTGTGCCGAGAAATCGAGGGTTTTTTGGCAACCTATGAGGGGTCTTGTGAGCTCGATACGATCTTCCTTGGAGGGGGAACGCCCAGTACCTATCCGGATAATCTCCTACTTGACATGTCTGGTACACTGAGAAAGACCCTCATTTTAAAGGAAGATGGGGAGTTCACGATTGAAATTAATCCAGGAACAGTCAAAAAAGAACAGCTTAAAGTGTGGCGTACTGCAGGGATAAATAGATTGAGTATTGGTGTTCAAAGTTTGAAAGATCATGTTCTGCAGAAATTAAATCGGCAGCAAACGGCTGCGGATGTATATCGATTGTTTTCGTATGTATCCGATCAATTTTCAAATATATCGGTGGATATCATCTTGGGGCTTCCGGGCGTGAGCGACGAAGAATGGAAACAGCTGGTGCGGACGGTGGTGACTTGGCCGATTACCCATCTATCGGTTTACTTTTTGACCGTGCATGAAAATACCCAACTTTATTTTAAGGTGCAAGCGAACCGCATGGAGTTGCCATCGGATGATACGATGATCGATCTGTATTATTGGACGATTGATTATTTACAGGAGCATGGCTTTGAGCAGTATGAACTTTCAAATTTCGCAAAGCCAGGGTACGAGTCCAAGCACAATATGGTGTATTGGGATCGCAAACCCTATAAAGCATTCGGGCTTGGTGCCAGTTCATTTGATGGAAAGAATCGATTTCAAAATGAAAAAAGTTTGATGCGGTACTTGGAGTGTGTGGAAAAGGGAACGGATACGATGACTTTTTGTGAAACGGTTACCCCAGAGCAAGTGCATCTTGAGAAATTAATGTTGGGGTTGCGTAGAAGATCTGGCGTGAAATGGGCTGTGGCATTGGAAGATCTTTCTGAATCAAAACAGCAACGGTTTAAAGGGGTGGTGGCATCCCTGAAAGAAAGAGAGCTGTTGCGTGAGCATGGTGATCGATTGTTTCTCACGCGGGCCGGGTTAGTAGTTGAAAATGAGATACTCACCCAGCTTGCGCAGTGAGTAGTAGTAAAAAAATTGTTAATTAGTGTGAATTTGAATAAACCAATTATAACGAATACGGCGGGGCTTTTTATATGGCGAAACATGTTGGCGTTAAACTACCAAACGATTTGGTTGATGTGTTGAAGAAAGGTAAGACTGTTGGGGTGTTGGCTACTTTTTCTGAAAAGGGTCTTCCTCATACCACACCTATTCAGTGTGTGTATCCCAAGGGGTTGGAGAGTATTTTGATTTCTATTCATAAAGATCACACTGGCTATCACAACATGGTATGGCAGAAAAAAGTGATGATGTGCTTTATGGATGAAGGAAACGTTGCCTACAGTGTGTTGGGACGTGCTGGGGTGGTGCGTGCACCATCCGAAGTGCATCCATTGATGAATATTGTTCGTATTGATATCATTGACATCAAAAGTGATCGATCAGTATTGACAAAGGTTGAAGCAGGTGTTCAGTGGAGTTACACATCTTGGGAAGCAGAAGAGCTTACCAACGCATTAATGGATGAGCTGAAGGGCCTTGCACAAACCTTATAATAAGGAACATGTCATGGTAAAGGTGCCCCTTAAATGGTTCTCTCTTCTTCTTTGTGCGGGAATGATGATTACAAGTAGTGATCTACAAGCGCAGAGAAAGAAAACAACAAAGACTTCCTCCTCCGCCAAGGCTACGGCGGACAGGGCGCAAAAAAAGAACGATTTAAAAAAAGAAGCAGATGAAAAAAAACCGGAAGAGGAAGAACTGATTGTAGAGGAAATCACCGAAGAAGAGTTTGATACCGACGAGCCCTCCTCCGCTGAAGCTTCCGTCTCCGCTACGGCTTCGCCGGACACGTCGGCGGACAGGGAGGCTGAGAAGGAAGAGGGGGAGGCGTCTGCAGAGGAAGCCGGAGAAGAGGAACCAGCAGCAGAAGCGGAGGCAGAGGAGCCTGAAGAGAAGGTAGAGAAAAAACCTGCAGTAATAGGTTCTCCCGATGTGTCCGAAGAAGCCGTGGCGGAGGAAGAAGAGGTGGAGGAAGAAGCTACGGTAGCGGAGACAGAGGAAGCTGCTCCAGAGGAACCGGTAGAGGGAGAAGTTGCTGAAGGTGAAGAAGCGCTTGCTGACGAGCCACTAGCAGAGGGTGATGAGGAACCATCAGAAGCTCCCGCAGAGGAGCCTGAACCTAAAGCAGAGCTTGGTCCGGATGAGATCATGGGAATTGATACGGTCGACTTAGAAGATCCTCAAGGCAATTGGCTCTATAAACGAGTGTGGTGGGAACGGGCTGAAGCAAAATATGAAAAAATTCGAGCAGCAGTAACTTCTGTTTTAGAGATACGAACCAAATTCTTTGCCAAACGTGCGGAGCTTGATAAAAAGACGCTTGATCCGTTCTATATTAAGGCTGGGTTTAGCCAGGGAGAGCTGAAAGAGCGGCTAGCAGAACAGATTGCACAGCTTGAGAAGGATATAGAAGATAAGAGCGATGTGCAGCGTCTTGAAAAACTTGAGGCAGATAAGCTGACGTTGGAGGATCTCCAGAAGGAGGTTGCCATCGTGGTTAAACAGGACGAAGAAGTTGAAAATGCAATTATGATGCTGGTCGAACAAGCAAATAAAATGCGTAATTATGAACAGCAAGCATGGCAAGATTTTAAAAACATTGCACGAGTACTGGATGATAAAAAAGCGCGAGAACTGTATTACAAAGTTGATGGTGCCTGGCGCAATATTCAAGAATTGAAACAGTACGTGGAAAATAAATTCAGCACAGGCTTTGATCAGCTGGTTGAACGGGTGGTGCAGCAGGTACAGAAAGTTGATGCGGCCATGCAAACATTAAAAGAAAAAGGGATTGAGCTCAAGCGAGCAGAACAAGATGCAGACGAGGACGAGGATGAAGCGGAAGAACCACCACGGGGCATTATTTCGCGTTTTATTATTACGCCAATCAGTACCGTGTTTCGAGCAATTTGGGATGTGATTATGTGGCCGATTAGGAAAATAATGGGCACGACCACGCCGCCTGAAGAGATTGTAGAAGAAGAAGGCATTGAAGAAGATGTGGTAGAAAAAGAGTCGCTACCAGTTGATAAAAAAGAAGAACCGCCTATGCCGGATACCGTGCCGGCTGAGCCAGAGGGTGCGCCTGAAAGTGAACCAACGCCTGTAGAGGGTGAAGAACCAGAGCCTACGGAGCCTACCCCATCCCCAACGCCATCAGTGACTGTGCCTGCTTCAATGCCAACGCCGTCCGATGTGCCAGCTCCAGAGCCGGAAGGTATGCCTTTAGAGGAAGGGGACGTAGCTTCAGCGGAGAAGCCAGAGAAGGAGGGGGTCGAAACCCCTGAGGGTGATGAGCAAGCGCTAGCGGAAGTAGTAGAAGAGACTATAGAGGTAGACGAGGGGGAGCCCATGATGGACGAGCTTGATACCTCATTGGAGATTGAAGAAGAATAAACGATAATAATGCTGAAATGGGGCGAGTACCTGGCTGTTTCCTTTGGGAGCAGCCGGTTTGTTTTTTTGGTAAAATCACCAAAAGTCCTGTTTGATAAGGTCCACTAATTGTGGTACATTTCTTCTATTCTTTGTCATATACAACGCCGAAGTGGTGAAACTGGTAGACACGCAGTCTTGAGGGGGCTGTGGGAGAAATCTCGTAGGGGTTCGAGTCCCCTCTTCGGCACCATACTTCGCTCCGTCGGAGCTTCGTATGGCACGGCCATCTTTTCAAAGGAATTGGCAGTTATAACAAGGAGGACAGAGCGAAGTATGCTCCGCGTAGCCCGAAGGCGTAGCGGGGTGGCACGCCTGCCCTTCGAAGCCTGCCGAGTCGGTAGACCCGGATAGGCGAAGTAGGGGCCAGTCTTTTTAGATGATTTGCTCAAACAAATAAGTAGAATGTGAGAGTTCGTAAGTAATTTTACTAGTTAAAAAGGATGTTCATGGATATTTCGTTTCGGAAAGTGTTTGCATCAGAGCTCATGTTTTGGGTGTTGCTGTGCGGTGTTGGTTTATATTTCTTGCTGCCACTTCGTCAATCGTTACGATTTGGGATTGATCTCGTGGGGGGTACGTATCTAACGCTTGAAGTGCAAACAGGTAAGGCGGTTGAAGCTAATCTGGTTGAGCAGATGCAATCAGTTGATGCCAAACTAAAACGATCTAATAGAAAACTGCCAATTTCAAAATATGTTGAAAATAATACAATTATCCTCAAGTTTGATTCTTTGCAAGATGCGCAGGCGGCTGCAATGGATTTGAAAAATAACATGCCGGATATGACGCAATCAGTTGAGGGAACTACAGTTCGTTTCCAATATTCAGATCTGATGATGAAACGAATTCGAGAAGATGCGGTGCTACGAAATGTTGAAGTGCTTCGTACTCGTATGCGCGATATTCCTATTGCCGTGCAGGGGGAAAAGAATATTGTGATTGAACTTCCTGATACTGCTAACCCGCAAGAAGCAAAAGCGCGTATTGGTAAAGCGGCACAGCTTGAGCTGCGTTTGGTGGAAAAGTTTGCACCAAGCAAAGAGGATCTTCTCTATGAATTTGAGGGTGATCTGCCACCAGATAAGGAAATTTTGCCAGGAGAAGAAGGATTTTATCTGGTTGATAAATATGCAGACATCACTGGCCGTATGCTCAAAGATGCGCGTGCGCAATATGGGGAGAAGATGGGCTTTGAGCATGTTGTTTCATTTAAGTTTAATGATGTGGGCTCTGAAAAGTTTTACCAGATGACTAGCAAGCATTATGGGCGCCAACTCGGTATTGTTTTGGATGATTACGTTATCTCTGCTCCACGTATTAATGAACCAATTAGCGGTGGTTCTGGGCAAATCAGTGGTGGATTTACCGCAGAAAGCGCACGTGAACTTGCATTGCTCTTGCAATCAGGATCATTTGTGGCACCGGTTACGTTTGAAGAAGAACGGCAAGTGGGCCCTTCGCTGGGCCAAGAATCGATTCGCCAAGGATTAATGTCTTGCTTGGTGGGGCTAGGATTACTGTTTCTCTTTAGTGTGTTTTACTACAGTGTTTCAGGGCTATTTGCCTTCATGGCACTTATCTATAACTTGGGGCTTATTTTGATGGGGCTTGCCTGGTTGCAAACACCATTAACGTTGCCTGGTATTGGTGGCATGGTGCTCACCGTTGGTATGGCTATCGATGCGTCGATCTTAATTTTTGAGAATATTAAGGAGGAGCTTGCGCGTGGTGTAACGGCCAACCAAGCAGTCCGTGCAGGCTTTTCAGGTACAATGAAAGTGATCTTGGATGCTAATATCACCACGTTTATTGTGGGGGTAGTTCTTTATAATTTCGGTACGGGACCAATTCAAGGATTTGCCGTCACCATGATGCTCGGTATTCTGGCAACGTTGGTTACTGGTTTGTTCTTTCTGCGCTCCCTGTTTGCCTTTATATTGAACAATTTCCATGTGCAAAAACTAAGAATCTAGGTATACTATTTACCCTAAACGTTGGCGGCGTAGCTCAGTTGGTTAGAGCGGCGGAATCATAATCCGTAGGTCCGGGGTTCGAGTCCCTGCGTCGCCACCATATAATGATGAAAGAAGGTGCTGGGTTAACTAGCACCTTTCTGTTAGCTATAAAGGAAAACAATTATGAAATTTAAAGAAATTA
>JAUUXD010000027.1 GCA_030588705.1 bacterium
TGGCATCCCCAAGGGGATTTGAACCCCTGTTTTCGCCGTGAAAGGGCGATGTCCTAGACCAGACTAGACGATAGGGACATATATGTGAAAGATCCTACTACGCATCTGCTATGCAGCTAGCTTCGTAGGTCAAGCGTGCCATAAGGGCGAACGGAGAGAGCTAAATCGGTCATTCCCTTAAAGAAATGGCGAAGCCAGGCGTAGTTTGCCGAGCCTGTAGGCCCGGACAAACGAAGACTGGTGAGCCGCGTTGGACTCGAACCAACGACCCACAGCTTAAAAGGCTGTTGCTCTACCATCTGAGCTAGCGGCCCACACTCTCATTTGTTTCAAATAACAATCTAAATATAATTTATAGATGTTTATAGATTATAACTTAGGTTAATTAAAAAGTATCGATTGGGAGGTGGTTTGTCAAGGAAAGAGCAGTGTTTTTATGGGAAATAATGGGGTCTATGAGCTCATGGCGATCTGATGCAATAGAAAATCGCTGACGCGGCAGTAGATCACGATGCCCAAAATATCCATTAAGGTGGCCAAAAAGGGGCCTGCCGAGAAGGCTGGGTCGATATTGAATCGGCGCAGAATGAATGGAATAACGGTACCGAGCATTGAGGAGATCAATACGATAATCGCCAATGAGGCTGATATTGCGATACATTCCATGAGTGAGCCACCCACGAAGTAGGCCCGAAGGAAAGAGATGATTCCCAAAAGAGATGCGCTAAGGATCGATACGTAGAACTCTCTCGATAAAAGGCGGAGCATGTTAGAAACGGTGATCTCCCCTGAGGCGAGCCCTTGAATCACCACTGCTGAGGTTTGGCTTCCGCTATTACCGCCGGCGCTAATTAGCATAGGCAAGAATGATGCCAAAATACCGTATTTCATAATATGTCCGTAGTGGCGTATGAGCGTGCCTGAGAATGATTCTGCTATAAGGAGTGCAACCAACACATAGCTGCGCAGGTAGAGCACGCGAAAGAAAGGAATATCAAAATAGGGATATTTCATAGGAGGCAACGAAGCCATACGCTGAACGTCTTCAGTGGCCTCTTCCACGAGCACATCAACGAGCTCTTCGCTGGAGATTACCCCAAGAAATTTATTGGTGCTGCTTACTACCGGTGCGGCAGTTAGTCCATAGTGGACCATCTCCTTAGCCACTTCTTCTTGATCCTCATCGGCTCGCACCACGAGTTCATTACTTCTCATAAATGATTCGATGCGCTCTTCTGGTTTATGAAGAACTAAGCTTTCCAGGCGAATATAGCCAAGAAGGTTGTGCTCTTTATCAACCACATAAATATGCAGGTGTATTTCGCGATTTGGCTGAACCCGCTGTAGGAGTTTGATTGCCTGCTTGACGGTGAAATCTTTCATGAGGGTGAGTACATCGGTGGTCATGATACCACCCGCAGAATCAGGCTCAAATTGGAGAAGCGAGAGTACCTGTTCCCGTACATCTTTTTGAAGGAGGGCAAGATAGCTCTTTAAATCTTCATCTGAAAATTGATCAAAAAGATCGGTCAACTCATCGGCGGCCAATGATCGGAATGCGTCTACCTTTTCCTGATCACTCATCCCTTCCAAGGCCAGCCCCTTCATCAGATCAGAAAGTTCCTCAAACACGTCCATTTTTGCGCTTTTAGGGAGATTGGCAAAAAGAAGCGGTGCTTGTTCTCGAGGAAGTTCGCCCAGAAAGTCGGCGATATCGGCCGGATGCAGACCAATGAATGCTTTCCAGAGTGATTCCCCCAAAACCGATTCTTTGGTTAGTACGATGTCGATGTTGTCTCTGATTTCAGCTAAAAGCTTTTCTGCGTTCATGGCCGGTTCCCTGCATTACATTTCTGTGACCAAGATTCTATAGGCTTTAGTCTACCCGGAGAGTGGATTTGACGCAACTAAGCGGTCTATTTGACTTTGGGGGGCTATGGGATACCCTAGGTTTTATCTATAATTCATAGAAGTGATTTGGGATATTATAATGCATACAGATGGTCTGATAGAGGCAGGAAGTCGTTTAGAGCTGCACGTTGCCGATGAGCAGGTGGGAAGCCGGCTTGATACGTTCCTTGCATCCCAATTTGTGCGCTACTCTCGTTCATTCTTTAATAGATTGATTGCTGAGGGAGCGGTTTCTATTAATGGGGTTGTGGCACTCAAATCAGGAATTTCGCTTCAAGAAGGTGATTTGGTTGTGATTCAATTTCCATCGCCGCGGGTGGTGGAATCGAAAGATTTAGAGTTCGATCCACCAATAGAGGTGATCTACGAACACCTGGAGTTTCTTATTGTGTCAAAACCAGCTGGTTTGGTGATGCATGCTCCATCAGAAATGAGTACGGTGATCACGTTAGTAGATTGGCTTGTTGCCCATTACCAGGATATTAAGGAGGTTGGCTATGTGGATCGGCCGGGCATTGTGCATCGGCTTGATAAGGATACGTCGGGCATCGTAATTATCCCTCGCACTAATCATGCACATGGTATATTTGGGACTATGTTTCATGATCGCAAGGTCAAAAAGGTTTATTATGCAGTTGTTGAAGGTCATCCTGATCGTTCTGGAACAATTGCGTTGCCAATTGGTCGCGATCCGATCACGAAAGTGAAGATGAGTACGCGAGCGCATGGTCAAAAGCAGCGCGAGGCAGAAACACGATATGAGGTTATTGAATATTTTGATAACGCCGCGCTCGTGAAAGTGATGCCGGTTACCGGGCGTACGCATCAGATTCGAGTTCATTTTGCAGCTATTGGGCATCCATTGATTGGTGATGCTACGTATGGAAAAAAATCAAAAAATATTAGCCGGCATGCATTGCATGCGCAGCAGCTTTCGTTTGAGTTTGATAACAAGCCGTACACGTTCGAACAAGAGCCCCCAGAAGATTTTCAGAATCTGATTTCCACGTTGCGTTCAAGACCAAAAGAATAATTTTTCACTGTTCGACTTGCGTTTTTATCTAAATGACTATAGCATAATGCCCAAGCTAAGAAGGAATTGTAGTAATGAAGCGCACTTCTATTTACGAACGTGCGCTCTTCCTTCTTTGTCCGTATTGATAAGATCTCTTTCTCAATCGTCGAAATTGTTTCGAGAATACATCAAATATTTTTTGGTCGTCTAATATGATCGCATTCTCTTGGTTTGCGTCGCTTGCTCTTTTTGTAAAGTTGTATGAGCCGGTCCAAACGAGTGATTTGCCGAGATTGTTGGTGAATAGTGCGAACTTGTGATGCATAAGGCTTGTTCTGCCCTTTTTGTCGTATGAAGGATTATAAATGCGCACGCAGCAACCATGTTCACACAGTTCATTGATCTTGTTGGATCGTTCTTTGAGGCAGCCGACATCGGTTATCAGTTCTACCGACACGTTTCGGTTTACTGCATTAATGAGGCTTTTGGTAATTTCTTGATCAGTCATCATAAATATGGCGATCTGGATTTTTTCTGCTTCTTGTCTGATATAACGAAGCAGTTCCGCTTGAATATTATCGTCGGGCGTGAAAAAGACCTGCTTGGTGGGAAAAGAGGAGGTTGTTGCAGGAGCGGAGGTGTTGTTTTCTTGTTCAGCCTCATGCGTTGGTCGTCCTACAATAAAATGAGTTTTTCCAAAAGATGGGGAACTGTTCATGGCAAGTTCGAATGACTCGGGTTCATGTAAAAACGTTGATGGCTGTCCACAAAACTGTGTAGTGGCCATGAGAGATAATGATTGTATAAGGAGAATAAGGGTAACCGAGTGCTTCATAAACTACCTCACCCATACATATGGTTAAAATTTCCATTTCATTTCTACTTCACCTCCTACGTCGCGACGTTCGTCCCGAATCACCCGAAACGTTACATCATCTGATAACATATATTCAAGTTCAAAGCGAGTATCTTCTGTGAGACTGAAATTTTTCTCAATGAGTGCCCGCCATCGTTCGTTAACGGTAATTTCAAGGGCTCCTCGTAGTCCGCCACGCCCTGTTTGGTCGTTAAATTCAGGTTTTAGCTTTACGCTAATCTGCTTCATGAACGGTTTGATGTAGCTATCAAAAAAGTCGGATTTATGTGAACTAAAAATAAAGTTTGATACGTTTTGCATTAAAAGAGCTGGTATTACTGCGGTAAGTGATTCTTCATGAGCTCCGGTCAAAAGCAAACTAACAATTTGTTGATCCGTGAGTGGAGGGGTGGCATCGAGTAGGATGGCATGATTTTGCACTGAGCCGGCAACGTTGAGAGTGATATTATGATTTTTGATACGATTTTTTGCAACAAGTTCCACCGCTGGATTAAAGAGCTGATCTTCCACAAACGTGATCTCTCCCTTACTGATTTGAAGCGGTTTGTAGGGGAAGTTGATGCTGCCTGAGGAAATCGTAATGGTTCCTGATACGCGAGGTTTTGTGACGGCATCGCAGACGTGCAGATTCACTTCGGCATCTGCTTGTAAGAATCTGGTATCTACGCGAATGGGATCCTTTGTTTCGATCGAAATATTGCAAGTAAGAGGAATTTGGGGAATCTCTTGCAGTGAGCTTGCAGCGTGGAAAAGCTTTTTTTGTTCCTGTTGAGAAAACAGATTTTCTTTGAGCTGTGCTCGATCAAACATAATGTGTCCACTGAGGCATCCCTTTTCATGGGGTTGTTGTGCAAACAGTAGATATCCAGAAATCATGGTGAAAAGATCTTGCTTGATGGTAAATAGGCAATGATCAATTAACAGTGGTACGTGTGCAAACTGGAGCGCTCCTTGTGCATCAAGCCAGATGGTGGCGCATGGTGAGTATACTGACCCGCTATGGAGGGTGCATTGTATGTTGCGCAGTGTAATGCGTTTGGTGGATATATCAGCTTCTATTGATGCATCAAATCCATTAATGAAGTTGTAAGTTTGCGGTAAGCGAATCGTGGCATCTTTGAGCCCTATCTGTGCATACAGTTTGTTTTCTTTTATGTGGCTGGTGATCTTGACGGTGCCCTCCCCATGCATTTCGTGATCGAATATTTTTGTATTAATAGTTCGAATCAGGGGCATAGCGATATGCGTGGTATGATTATTCTTTTGTTCATCATAGACCACGGTTACCAACGATTCCCCTTTTGCATCATAGAGTGTGAGATGCTGAAGATACGGTGGTGCCGGTGTGGATGTGACCTCATACCGATAGCTGCCAAATGAACCGTTGCCCTCTATGGTGTTCTGTTTATGAGTATGGATAGTGCCAGAGGCATCGAACGTGGCATTGGTGAGGCTATTGGTTGCTTGTGTGTGGTAGAGCAGATCAAATCTATTGGTTGGCTTATGATAGGAAACATCGATGGTTGCATCATGTGGCTGGATAAACCAACGGGATGAATACGGAATAGGATGGCTGATATTATTATACAGTTGGCATGATCCAGATTCTTTTATGCCGTTCCAATCAAATAATCCGTGCCATGATGAACGTGTTCCGGTTCGTAGATTTACGCTACCGTGCAGATTGGATTGTTGTTTTTTGAAAGAGCAGGTGATGACTGATCGATCGGTAAACCATGGGTTGGTGAGATCTTCACATGCTACATATCCTTCGCATTGTCCTTCCGGATCTAAGCTGCCCTGTGCATGCACTACGCAGGAACCTTGGATGGGAGATGTGCTGCTCTTAGTGAGTAGGTTGATAAAGTATGCAACGGGGAATGATGCTGAGGTATTAAATTGGAGCGTACTGTCTTTTTGTGTGAGAATGAGAGGATTGATACGTAATGCTTTATCAATACTTTGCACATTGAATCGTCCCCGATCATTATGCCACGTTCCGGTGATAAAGCAGGTGGGATACTCGCCTAGTTGTGGCAAATCTATTTGACCATTGATTGCAATAACAGATTCGCTGTTTTTCGGATCGGTCTTAACTTCAGTGCTCAGTGTACCTCGTAATGAGTGCGCTATTGTTTGTTGTTGATGCGTGATGGTGCCCTGTTTGAGATAGAAACGTGAGGTTAATGCGCTTGGAGTGCGTTGTGAATTACTATCCCAGCACAACCGTGCCTGTGTGTCCTCTCCTATAATCGAAAGGGAAACGTTTTTTATCTGTGTTGATTTTAAAATAATTTTGATAGGTAGATCGGGCACGCTCATGAGTGCTTTAATGTGCGGGGTTATTGAGGGGGTGCCATCATACATATCAGTGGTGACCGTGAGATTTTTTGCCGAAACCCACATATCAATTGTGCGGTGAAGCAAAAAGAATGGCCATGAAAAACCGGTGTGATATTGTTGCGCAGTCCACGCCCAGTTTCCTTTACCGTCTGACGATGAAAGAGAAAAGTTGGAGAGGGTAATGTGTGGATGTACAAAATCTACTCCCTCCACATTGCCGGTGACTGTGCAGTGAAATGCGCGAGCGTAGATTGTCTTAAACGCATTCCCGATCTGTTGATGTACCCATGGATCGTTTTGGGCAACAAACAGGGTGCCAATGATGCCGCAGAAGAGAGCAAGGATAAGTTTTTTAATCATATATAATAACCCTTCGACAGGCTCAGGGCGAACGGGTTTTTGGGCTTTTTAATCATGGTATGTAGGTTGTTTTTAAAGTGATATCCAGCGACCAGTGTACTGATATTTTCGCAGATAAGATACTTGCGCAACGGCGCAGCTCAAGGCGTAGGTATGTTGTTGTTTTGCATCAGTTATATAGACGGCACCCGGTTCAATAACCCCATCTGGGTGGAAGGTGATGCTGTTGCTTTTAAAACTGATGGGATGGTGGATTGGCTGTAGTGGATGGCTTGGAGGTCCTTTGATGCCAGGAGATGTGCCAAAACGTACCCGTGCGGGAAGTGTATGTTCAGTTTGATGGTAGTGATACCGATTGTTCTGTACATCAAAGATGAGCTGTTGTGGTTTGTGCTGTGCCATGGCGCAGCGTTGTAAATAGGAGCAGGTGGTATAGAGCTGTTCAAGCTCATTACGCACGAGCATCCGATCTAAAAAGGTTGTTTGTGCTCCAGAGAGCATGAGGAGTAGTGCGATCAAAAGAAGAACGATGGAGATCTCGAGAAGTGAGAATCCTGGATTGCTATAGTGTGATCGTGGCAACGGCAAGCACTTCTTCAATGGTGGTAACTCCCTCCTTAATTTTACGAATACCATCTTGGAGTAATAAGCTCATACCATCCTGCACTGCTTGCTTTCTAATTTGGGACGTATCGGCTCGTTCCATAGCAAGACGTTCAATATCATCGGTCATCTCCATCACTTCAAAAATGGCAAGCCGCCCTTTGTATCCCGTATTCGAGCATTCATCACATCCTTCAGGATTGGCTTCGTAGAACGTGATTCCTTTTGCTTCTTCAGGTGTTAAGCCAAGCCGTTTGATTAGTTCTTCAGAGGGTGTGTAGGCTTTCTTGCATTTATCGCATAGTTTGCGCACAAGCCGTTGTGCCATGGCGATAACTACCGAGGAGGCGATGAGAAATGGTTCAACGCCCATATCGATCAACCGCGTGATGGTTGATGGGGCGTCGTTGGTGTGCAATGTACTGAGCACAAGGTGGCCAGTGAGTGCTGCCTGTATAGCAATTTTGGCAGTTTCTTGATCACGTGTTTCACCGATCATTACAATATCTGGATCTTGTCGGAGGATGGAACGCAGAGCTGCGGCAAATGTCATGCCAACTTTTTCTTTTACTTGTACTTGCCCGATGCCGGATAGCTGGTATTCCACCGGATCTTCTACGGTAATAATGTTGGTGCCTGGTTTGTTGAGCGTGGATAATATGGCATAGAGGGTAGTCGTTTTACCCGAACCGGTAGGACCAGTAACAAATATGATACCGTTTGGTTCTGCAATTGCTTTGCTGATTACTTCATAGTCTCGTTCGCTAAAGCCCATCGTATCAAGGGCTTGGAAGGATCGTGTTTTATCAAGAAGACGCATTACGATTCGTTCACCAAAGGCAACGGGTAGAACCGACACACGAATGTCGATTGCTTTATCTGCCACCTTAATATTAATACGGCCATCTTGCGGAAGCCGTTTTTCGGCGATATCAAGGTGAGACATGATTTTGATACGAGAGATGAGAGCTCCTTGAATCCGTTTGGGAATTGTCATGATGTTTTGCATAACTCCATCAATGCGGTATCGTACCCGCACATCTTTTTCGAACGGTTCAATATGAATATCTGATGCATCTCGTTTTACCGCTTGATACAGGATTTGGTTTACGAGCTTAATAATAGGTGCTTCAGTGGCCATTGTGAGAATGTCTTTTTCTTCTATTCCTTCAAGGGCAACCGATTCAATATCTTTATCTTCATCCTCAAGTTCCTCAATCATTTGTTTACTACCCTCAAGAGGATAGTATCGATTGATGCTTTCCAGGATAACGGATGCAGGGGCCACTGCATAATGAACTTCTCCGCCAATCAATGCGGTGAGTTCGTCGATTGGTTGAAAGTTAAGGGGGTTGGCGGTTACGATCGTTACTATTCCCTCTTTTTTGATAGGAATGATCATATTATCGCGTAAAAACTGAAGGGGGAATCTTCCAATCAACGTAAGATCGGCCATTTTTTCTGAGATCTGATCGATATAATCGTAGGAGGCATACTCAGCATAGGCTTTGGCGAGCTGCTCAGCCGTAATAAATTTTTTTTCTACCAGGCAGTTTTCTATGGAGGTGCCGTTTTTTTTGAACTCTTTCTGGCACTCGCTCAGTTGCTGACTGTTAATCGTGTCCGCTGCCAGCAGGATATCTTCTATCGTTTTTTTTATCATTTATTTCTCCATCGATCTGCGCATCAATATGCCCCACCATATCACATGGGCAAAAAGATTGTGTATATCTTTTCTTTTATTATACTGGTTTTCATAGTAAAGTACGCGAAATTCAGCGTTTTTTTGAAGGACAGTTATGAAATACATACGCTCTTTTTTTGTGATAGTAGCGATTAGCCTGATTCATAGTGCGGTAATCAATAGTAGTGTACGCACCGATGCACGGGTTAATATGCCTCGTGGCCTCACGGCGGATAAAAGCCAGCTTACTCCTCCGAAAAGACGAGAAGAGCGTCCGCGTAATTTGAAACATCGGCGTAAAGGGTTACAGGGATATAAAAAACGGTATACCTTTAGCGATCTTCATTTTGATGAGCTCAAAGTGGCGAAAAACAAACAGGTAGAGTCAAAAAACTATTTTGTTGCCTGTAAATACCTCAATAGGATGGTTACGCTGAGCGATGATATTAATGAGAAAGCGGAGTTGATGATTGAGCTCGCAGATCTTTTCTTTCTGCAGCAATCATTTGATGATGCGGCAAAATGGTATACCGAGTTTGTGCAGCTGTATCCAGGAAATAAGCAAGTGGAATATGCCTCTTATCGGGCGGTGATATGTTCTTCAAAAAATATTTTGGGAGCTGATCGGGATCAGAGTCCTACTGAAAAAACGCTGGAACTATCCCAAACGTTTTTGAAGCGGGAAGATCTATTTGTAACGTATAAGAAAGAGGTCAAGAATATTGAGCGAGAATGTTATCAGCGTTTAGCGGCGAGTGATATTCGGGTTGCCGAGTTTTATATCACCAAGCAGCATGATTATGATTCTGCCAAAAAAAGAATTTCCACTATTCGGGATGAATGGCTTGAAAAAGCTCCCGAGATTGGTGTGGAGGTGGCTCGTCTTGAGGTAACGCTTGCAGAGCGGTGCCCTGATTTCAAAGCTCCCGAAGAATCGATCAAGCTTGCTCAAGTAGTGATACCTGCTCAGAAGAAGGTTGATATGGCTGCGCGGTTTTAATCCATGAACCCAGCCTGCGCTTATCCGGGCCTTCAGGCTCGGCAAGCTACGGCGGGCAGGCCCTTATATAGGAGATTATGTACAGAACGAGAAAGACAGGATCGCAGGGTGAGCAGCTTGTGGTTGATAAGTTGCTTAGTGAGGGATATGAGATTGTTGCGCGAAATTACTCTCGGCCATATGGCGAGATTGATATTATTGCGAAAAGTGCCCACGAGCTTCTTTTTGTGGAAGTAAAAACAAGGTATAATCCACTCTTTGATCCGATTGAGCAGATTTCCCGTTCCCAGCAGAAACGAATTGTTACCGTTGCAAAACATTTTCTGGCAACGCATACTGGAGCGGATAATGTGATATGCCGTTTTGATGTGGCGCTTGTGATCACGCAGCAGGGCACTACCAGTATCTCATACTTAGCAAACGCCTTTACTGAATAGCCTTTATGACTGAGTTTATAACGCGGGTAATAACTGCATTTGTTTTGGGATCCTGTTTTTGGATCTCCTTTATCTATCTGTCCCCTATTTATTTTTCCTGCCTTCTGGTGGGTGTTCTATTTATTATCATGCTTTTTGAATGGAGCCGCTTTTTTCCCTTTCGCCGTATTACCTTTTGGTTATTGTGGCCGTTCTATCCGGTGCTCCCCTTTGCGTTGCTTATTTATTTAAATCAGCATCCGCTCTATCACAACCTTCTGCTTGAGCTTTTTTTGCTCGTGGCCAGCTTTGATAGTGGATCCTACATTGTCGGAAGATTGTTTGGAAAACATAGAATTGCGCCTACAATCAGCCCGGGAAAAACCTGGGAGGGAGCAGTCGGCGGGTACATCTTTGCGGTAATAGGTCTTTCATTTTTAGTGCGGTATGAGCAGGGAAAGATGATCGCTTGGTGGATAATTCTAGGATTTACGCTGATTATTTGCGTACTTTCATTTTTTGGTGATTTGTTTGAATCTTGGCTGAAGCGCCGAGCCCATATCAAACATTCAGGCACGATGCTGCCCGGCCATGGCGGATTTCTGGATCGCTTTGATGGGATTCTATTTGTGGTTTTCTTTTTCTTTCTCTTTCGAGATCAGCTCGTTGCACTATTCGGGTAGCTATTGCTTCAAATAACCGACCAGATCAATCTGGGCAACCTGTTCCTGTTGGCCATTCATCATATTTTTAGCCAGAACGGTCTTATTCTGTTGTTCTTCATCACCCAGGATGAGCGCGTAGGCCGCTCCCATCTTATTAGCCTTGCGCATCATGCTTTTGAGCGAATCCCCGTCCAGGAGCGTATCAGTGGCAAGATTAGCCGCATGGAGAGTGTCTGCTAGAAGGAGAGCTAATGGGTTTTGGTCCCCCGAAAGAGGCATTACCACGTAGAGCGGTGCTGGTTGGGGTAGCGACAACTTGTCCTTCATTGGCTCTAAAAGAAGCATGAGTCGTTCGATGCCAATGGCAGCTCCTAAGGCCGGATGCTCTTTTGAATCGCCCAGTTTCATCGAAAGGCGATCATATCGGCCTCCGCCACAAAAGGCATTCTGGGCTCCCAGATCACTGCTTACAAATTCAAAGACGGGTTTGTTGTAGTAGTCGAGCCCACGTACCAGCTTGGGATTGTAGGAGAATGAAACAGAAAGCAGGGATAAATCCTCT
>JAUUXD010000021.1 GCA_030588705.1 bacterium
ATGGTACAAGGGTGGCCTCCGGAGCGCGGGATGGTAAAGTAAAAATAGTGGATCCTAAAACAGCTATTACGCAGGCAGAGTATACACATGGTGGAGGTGTGTGGTCAGTTGCTTGGTCACCAGATGGTACAAGGGTGGCCTCCGGAGCGCGGGATGGTAAATTAAAAATAGTGGATCCTAAAACAGCTATCACGCAGGCAGAGTATACACATGGTGAAGGTGTGTGGTCAGTTGCTTGGTCACTAGATGGTACAAGGCTGGCCTCTGGTGGTGGATTGGCCGGTAAAGTAAAAATTACAAGTATTATACCTTTGCTCTTGGCGCAGCATCAGTTAAAATATCCTACTCTTTCTCAATTTTTTCTTCTCAAACGGTTTCAAGAAAAGCTTCTTAAAGAAAAAGAGCCGTTGCTTATTGGGCAATCAGATCGCATGGATCTTGAAGGAATGTCTGATCTCAAAAAGTTGCTCAAGATTGAACGGAGCAAGTCGGAAACAATAAACCCAATCTGGCGATTGCAGTTAAAGGGGCCAGCTGATTTTGTGCCCAAAGACGCTGATGAAGGTGAACAAGATGAGCCGGAGGGTGAGGAATCAGCACGGGAGCGAATATCTGGATGGCGTGATCGTTGTTCCGTGATGTAAAAAAAAGCGCATATTCCCGTTTTCGTTCGCAGAGATTTCTTTTTCTCGCTACACTCTTTCACTGTGTATACATCCTTTAAATGTGAAGGTTTTCTATGAAAAAATCTATATTGTTTAGCCTCCTCATTCTATCCCTGAATGGCTTGTATGCCATGGAAATGGAGTTGAGTGAGGGAGTAGAGAAGGCGGGTAACTCTGAATTTTCGTCGCTCAAACCTATACATATAAAACTACAAGATGCAGTACAGCATATACCTCAGTACAAACATGATCACCTCGTGGAATCGCTTTGCTGGTCGCCGAATGGCAGATATATCGCATCGGCGGGGTTTTTAGACAATGTAAAGATCTTTGACGTTACTACCGGGAAGGTAGAAACCGAATACAAGGGGGGCCTTGGTCTCGGTTTCTACCTTTGCTGGCTATCCGGAAGATATGAAGTATCAGATGAGTCTGATGATCAGAGTGTCGATCCCGAACACAATGGGTGGTTGAAGGTTGGTCGATGGTCAGATCAACACTACTACGAAATCAAAACGCTTACCAATACGAACGCCAACCGAAAAGCAGTAATAGACTGCCGCTCATTTAACGTATTGAGTTTGTCTCCAGATGGGAGATATATAGCAACATGCCGGGGGGGGCGTACAGTATGCATAGCCAGTCTTATACCATTTTTGCTGAGTACGCATCAGTTACAAGAAGATACTACTCCGTTTCAACGTCGCCTGCTTGAACGTTTACAAAAAAAGCTTCTTAATGAAAAAAACTCTCTCATCATTGATCGATCAGAACGCGATACTCTCAAGGAAATGTCGGACGTGAAAGAGATGCTCACGCTTGAACCTAAATCGAAGGGTAAAAACCCAACTTGGAAAGCGCAGTTGAAGGGCGTTGCAAAAAAGTGATGAATCTGAGCCTGAACCAGCAGCAGGATGGCCGAATATTTGTTCCGTGGTGTAAATGGCGTAGCTTGGGCCCGTTTTACGGATTGGGCGCAAATAGGTATACTGAGGCGGAATCTACAAGAATAGTAGTTGTTTGGGGGTATGCCATGAAACGACTTTTAGCGGTTATTGTTGCATCATTTATTTCCGTACTATCTATCCAATCGGAAGATTGGAAAAACTCTCCCTATTTTGATACCAAATTCTTGGCTCAGTATGATCTGGTCTCTCAGCATTTGATGAATGACGAGGGGTTTATTGAAGGCTTTTTCCTAACCGAAGATGCTATCTCTATTAACTATTTGTGGCTCAAGCGCCCGAATGCCCGCTACACCGTTGTGTTTTGCGGTGGTTTTTTTCCTGGTAGAAAAGAGGGGCTTGCAACCTTCTATGCGATGATGCCGGATGATTGCAATCTGCTTTTTTTTGATGCACGAGGCCATGGCAAAAGCGGAGGCCGATTTTTAAGCAGAATTTGGGGGTATGGCGCACAGGAGTATAAAGATGTGATCGGTGCAATGCATTTTGCTGCCAAACAGCAACGATGTCCTATTTTGTTGTACGGAGTGTGTGCGGGAGCATTTCATGCCACTCATGCGCTATTGCATTTGCAGGAACGTGGTATGTTGCATCATGCTATGCAGATCAAAGGATTACTATTTGATAGTGGGTGGAGTTCCATTGGTGATGTTTCTCGAACTGCCTTTTTGAGTGAGGTGGATGGAGCGTTGCGTAAACGGTTTAAACAACCCAATTGGCTCTATCGGCCGATGAGTGCTATTGCGAGGGTGAGTGTGAATTCTGCTCATTTTTGTGTTGTCCGTCCGGTACTCTCTTGGCGTAAAAAAATGATGGCCCTTGTCGATAAAATCGATCGGATTGATATTCCTATGTTTTATATTCACGCGCAAGGGGATGAGTATGCGAAAATTGAACCGGTCAAACAGCTCGCCAAAGAGACCAAACAAGCTACTACTTGGTGGATTTCTGAACCGTCAAAACATGCATGCCATCATCTGAAATTCAAGGAGCAGTACCGCGAGCGGCTACTTAGCTTTATTGATGGGGTCTTATAACATCTCGCTGAGTTTTTTTAGTTGTTTTTTCAATGAGCCAATCTGTGTCGCCAGTTCGTCTGGATTCCAGTCTGTTTTATGTGCGAGAAGTTCCTTGCCGGTGTTGTTTGTCTTATTGCTTTGCTTGCCCGGAGTTTCCAGCTGTTTTTTGGCTCCGTTGATCGTAAAGCCTTTATCATAAAGGAGTTGCTTGATTTGGGTGAATAGGGAGAGATCTTCATTGCTATAGAATCGTTGACCGCCGGTGGTTCGTTCTGATTCAAGACCAAACTCTTTTTCCCAAAAGCGGATTACAAAACGTTCCACGCCCACTTTTTGAGCAAGTTCCCCGATCCTGAATTTCTTCTTTTCCATTTTCATTTGGTATTCCTTGATATAGTTACGGTTCTTTTTCCGAAGGTCCTTTTTTGTGTTATATCGTACAGCGATTGATATGTCTAGCCGATGGGGTAATTCTGTGATATTATGACTACTATTCTAGCATTGTATATAACTATTTTGAACGGTCTATCGATTTGATTTGACTGAGTATGAAGGTATGGTTTTATGAATATTAAAGATCTATTTTTCCCGTTTCTCCTTACTGTTTCCACGGTTTTGCTTATTAACTATTTTTTCTTTGGTAAAAAGGACGTAGGGCAATACCAGTTTACTGCGCCACAAACTGCCGTTGAATGTGTTCCGCTTAATAGAAATCTTAATTTTGTTGATACAAAACGGGTGGCTTCCAAGATTGAAACGGTTGAAACTTCTTGGGGAAACCTTGAATTTTCAACGAATGGTGCCGCGTTAACCCGTCTTGAATTTGAGCGGCAGATGGATCATAAAACGCAATTTATCAGTACCATTTTCCCTCCCGATCAAGATGAGAAAGAAGATCGTGCCTTTGTTGTGGGATTGAACGAACAAGCGCCATACGTCTATCGTCTTTCTGATCGGCGCGAAACGGACGACACGATTGAACTTGAGTTTGAGGGATCATCAGATCAAGCACGCATTAAAAAAACATTTGTGATTTATAAGCATATTCATCAGATGGATCTAAAACTTTCCATCGATCCAAAGGGTGATAATGTGGTGCAAGCGCGCTTGTTTTATCCAGCGCCTATTATGCCGGCGTTAAAAGAGCAAAACCAAACGGCAGGGGATTTGATCTACGGAGCGGATACGTTCAAAAAACTGTATCGCGATAGTATCAAACCAGACACGTTCTGGCTGAACCCGTCTCTTTTTGGTACGGAGAACAAATATTTTATGCACAGTCTTGTGAAAGATGCAGATGGATTTGCGCAACGGGCGTACTACAAGATTGTAGGCCAAAAACAGTTGCTTGCAATTGTAGAAGGGCCGGCCACGAATTCTGAAATGGAGTGGACCCTTTCATTCTATCTCGGGCCAAAAGAAGGCAAAGCAATGTCTGCCGTGGATCAACGGCTTGAGAAAGCATTAGATTATTCAGGGTTCTGGGCACCGATTTCTCGTTTGTTGCTGCTGATTCTCAACTGGTTATTTGATTATCTGCACAACTATGGCTGGGCGATTGTGATTCTTACTCTCTTGATCAAGCTGGTGTTGATTCCCTTTTCATTGCGTGGGGAGCGAGGCATGAAGGAGAGAACAGAAACACAGAAAAAATTACAATACATTAAGCAGAAGTATAAGCATGATTCGCAGGCTCGTACGCAAGCTGAAATGGAACATATGAAAAAGCATGGGCTTGGGCTTGGTAGCTGTTTGCCAATGTTTGCACAGGTTCCCATTTTCTTCGGGTTGAGCCGCGTGCTTTCAAGTTCTATTGAAATGTATGGTGCGTCATTCTTATGGATGAAAGATTTATCGGCACCAGATCCCTACTATATTCTTCCGGTCATCGTGGTGATTGGTATGTTGGGCTCAACTGCAACGGCCGGTAGTACACAACAACGACTTCCAATGATTGCGATGGGTATTGGGTTTGGTGCGGTGAGTGCGAGTTTTTCCGCTGGATTAGTGTTGTATCTTGCGCTGAGTGGTGCACTTAATGTTGTTCAAACGCGCTTATTTAAACTTTTTAGATTGGTTGGATAACGAATGTTACGAGAGTTGCCAACGATCGCGCAGCTTTTAAAAGGTTTACAGCAGGTGCCGTATCTTGCTTCTAGAAACCTATACCGTGTAGCAGAATATTTTTTGGAACAGGATGTCAAAAAAGTAGAGCAGTTCTGTGCGCTTTTGCTGCAGGCAAAAAATAATGTACTCAAGTGCGATGATTGTTTTACTTGGCGGGAAAAGGAGCGCAGTTGCTTCTTTTGTAGTTCTAAAAAAAGAGATCAATCGATCGTTTGCGTGGTTGAAACGTGGCAGGAGCTTTTAGCCATCGAGCAGACCAAAGGGTATGGTGGTGTGTATCACGTATTGGGTGGGGTTATTTATCCGCTCAACGGTGTGGGTCCGGAAGATTTGAGCATTGAGCCGTTGGTTGCCCGCGTAGAGCGGCAGCAGATCAAAGAGATTATTTTGGCGTTGAGTCAAACGCCGGAGGGTGAAGCAACTTCCGCCTATATTGCGAGCAAATTGAAAGAGATGCCAGTAGCCATTACCTGTTTAGCTCGTGGTTTGCCGGTTGGTTCATCGTTGGGCATGATGGATCGAGTCACCGTATTTAAAGCATTATCAGAGCGACGCCCGTTTTAATACACATGAGAATATAGAGGAACGGTATGATACGTAGTCGAGAAGAAAAGCAGGATTTTTCATTGTATGCAACACGCAGGAAAGAGCTACTTGAATATATCAAGGAGGAGCACGCTGAGCTGAGCAATGGCGTGATAATGTTTGCTGCTGGCTTTGAAAATGATCGGGTGAAGTTTTGGCAGGAAAGTTCTTTTTATTACTACACCGGTGTTACGGAGCCAGGGGCAGTGTTGATGATTGATTTAACGGGGAAATCAACGCTCTACATTCCCAACTGCGGAACCACCCGAGAGCAATGGATGCACTCTCCCGTGGCGCTTACGCAAGAAAATGCAAAAACGTTGGGAGTGGATGAGGTGATGGTTCTTGGTGATCAATGCGCTAGCTACCAGCTATTTCCCTTTTTTAAGCAGGCCAGTTATGGCCATGTGCTCGCCCGACTGAAAAAGTTGGCAGCGGATAAAGAGGCGTTATTCACGCTGTATCCTGATAATGAACATGAATATGTGGAGCAACGATTGGTGCTCAACAGGCTTATTTCGTTGGTGGATGGTCTTGATAATCAGATCATGAATATTTCAGCACTTGTTGCTGATGCACGTAGACAAAAAGATCAGTATGAGGTTGAGATGATCACTCGTGCGATTGAGATCACCGAACTGGCGCATGAGGCAGCCGCTCAAGCGATTGAGCCGGGTGTGCTTGAATGCGAAGTACAGGCAAGCCTCGAATATATCATGACCGCATCAGGATCCCGTCCAGCATTCCCGAGCATTGTGGCTACCGGCAAAAATGCAACGATATTGCACTACATGGCAAATGAAGTGCCATTAGCCAAGGGTGACCTCGTGGTGATTGATATTGGGGCCACTCATGAGGGATACTGTGCTGATCTAACCAGAACCTATCCAGTATCGGGAACATTTACCAAGCGGCAGCGAGAGCTGTATCAATTGGTGCTTGATACGCAGGCCCACATTGCTGATCTCGCCAAACCGGGGATGTATCTGAATAATGCGGATTATCCCGATCAATCATTGCATCATTTGGCCAAAGCGTTTTTGAAAAAGCATGGGCTTGATCAATATTTTGTGCACGGCATCGGGCATTTTCTTGGGCTGGATGTGCACGATGTGGGGAACGTGAAAGAGCCGTTGAAGGAGCATGACGTCTTTACGATTGAACCAGGGATCTATATTCCGGAAGAAGGGATTGGTATTCGCATAGAAGATAATTACTTGGTGGTGGAAAAGGGAGCGATCTGTTTGAGTGAGCAGTTACCAAAAGAACCAGGAATAATTGAGGAGATGGTACAAGAAGCATTACAGAATCAGCTACAAGACGATGAGGCCTGTGCGCCATAGCCTTGGCGACGGCGTAAGATTGATGCGTAGTAAGCAGTAGGTATGTAGGCAGGGAATATGTACGGTATTACACAAGGAACTGGTAATGGTGAGCAGGTTTCTGAGAATCTGGTTCGGTAATTTTAGTGCGGAGGAACTTCGCAAATATATTTTCTTAGGCGTTATCTTTTCTTTTATTATTGGCACCTACTGGACGCTTCGCCCTATGAAAGATGCCTTTTTTGGTAGTTTAATTGTGGGGTATGGCAAAACGGATGGACGTGCAGTTTATCTTGCGCTTGCAAAGATTGTGTCGCTCTTTCTGTTGTTTCCCGTTGTAATGATCTATGGAAAAATGGTTGAACGATTCAGAAAGGATCAGGCGTTTTACGTGTTGACGAGCTTTTACGCGGTATGCATGATGCTCTGGGCAATCTTTTTTATGCACCCAACATGGGGGCTTGCAAACACCGTTCCTGACACGTGGCGCTTATCAGGTTGGCTTTGGTATGTGTTTGTGGAAAGTTTTGGTTCATTGGTTATTGCACTTTTCTGGGCGTTTACGATTGATATTTCTACATCAAAATCAGCACGCCGTGGGTTTGCGCTCATTGTGATGATTGGGCAATTTGGGGGAATCATATTTCCGTTACTGACCAAACGAGTGCCGCGCCTTCTTGGCAGCACGAGTGCGCCGGTGATTGCGTTGTGTGGCGTGATGGTGTTGATCACGTTATTGCTCTTTCGATGGTTTGTAAAAACGACTCCGCCAGAATTGATGAAGGGATATCGCGGAACACGTATAGAAGAGAAAGAGAAACGTCCCGGGCTGTTTGAGGGATTGAAACTGCTCTTAACGCACAAATATTTGCTTGGTATTTTTTCATTGATTGCATTTTTCGAGCTGATTGTGACGGTGATTGAGTTCAATTTTAAATCGATGGTGTTCTCGGAATTTATTGACGCTGCGGCTGCAGCAGAGTATTTGAGTGATTATGGTGCTGCCGTTAATGCGGTGGCGTTTTTCTGCCTGCTGTTTGGTATTAATAATATCCAGCGCAAGCTTGGGCTTGGTGTAGCGCTTGCATTCGTGCCGGTTTCCGTTGGCGTAGCCGTCATTTCGTTCAAGTTCTTTCCTGAGCTAAATATGCTCTTTTATTTAATGGTTGGCGCAAAAGCGGTGAGCTATGCGGTAAATGGCCCAGCGATCAAACAGCTCTATATCCCAACGTCAAAAGAGGTGAAATACAAATCACAGGCCTGGATTGAAACGTTTGGCTCTCGTGGGGCCAAGGCCTCAGCTTCTGTTGCGAATTTGAGCAAGGGAGTACTGGGCTTTGCCACCTACCTGACGATTACGGTCTGCTTTTCCCTTGGCTTGGCTGCGGTCTGGTTTTTCGTGGCCCTATTCCTTGCTCGCCGCTGCAATGAGGCGATCGACAAGAAGGAGCTGGTCTGCTAGTGAAAATTTATCTTCTATGCTCGCTTTGCAAGGAAGTAGAGCAATCCAATACATACCAAAAATCCAATCCCAAGCGAGAGAGCGATGCTGATCAGTGTTGAGCTGCTTGCTACAATGCCTGCTGCAATAAAGGCAACCACGCTGCCGGCAATTGCTGGAACGGTGTACGGAAACTGTGTGTACGCATGTTCGATTGGTTTCGTGCCGGTGCTTGTTGCGGCCATGATGGTGGTTTCAGATAAGGGCGAAATATGATCGCCGCATACTGACCCGGAAAAAATAGCGCCGAGCACGGGAAAGAGCAGTGGCAATGAGTGGGGATCAATCGGAAGCGGTAACCCGGAAAGTGCCGTGAGCATTGGAATAGCAATTGGAATCATGAGCGCAAAATTCCCCCATGCCGATCCAGTGGCAATCGTCGAGACCAACGAAACGATGAAAAACATCAAGGGAAGCAAAAAAAGCGGTACAGAGCCAATCAGCACGGAGGCTAAATATTGCCCGGTGCCCACTTGGTTTGCAAGCAAATCTGAGAGGGAGGATGCAAGAAATACCATGCCAATTGCGCCATACATGAGATCGACGCCGGTCCACAATATGTTGGGAATTTGTGCGCTTCGTATTTGTCCTTTTAAAAGTGAACGAATCATGGAAACGGTGACGGCTAATAGTGCCGCAAGGAGCATAACCAGAAAGGGGTGCTCATTATATTTGAGTGAGTCGATCAACCCATAGCTGCCGCCAAACAGATAAAAACCGCCTGCGAGCGGTAAACCGATGATGATACTGCCGACTAAAACGCCGAGCGGAATCAGCAAATCGCGCATGTTTTTATGTTCATTTGATGAGGGCTGAATGGGGGCCGACGTTTTCTCTTCATGGGTGCGCATTGGGCCATAAGAGAGCTCGTAGCGTACAATGATCCAGACTGATGCGATCATCAGAAAGGAGTAGAAAATGAACGGTATTGATTTTAAATACACGAAAAATGGATCCGCCAAAATGCGTACGGTGCCTGAAGTGCCGGTGGTATCAACCCCTGCATGATCAATGTAGGCGATGATTGTTGCCACCCAGCTTGAGATGGGAGCAAGAATCACGATGGGCCCACCAAGAGAATGCACCAAAAAGGCGAGTTTATTGCGTGATACGTGAAAGTGGTCCATGATGGGGCTCATCACGTAGCCAGAGGTTAAAATGCTCAGATAATCGTCAATGAAAAGGAGGGCAGAAACAAACATAGAGGAATATTGTGCCTGGCGCGCCGAGCGAATCCTTGCGGCCACTGCCTGTGCAAATGATTCAGCGCTGTTATTGGCAGCAAAGAGCGATACGAGGATGCCAATAAAGATCAAAAAGCCGTAGAGATACAGGTTGTCGATATTGATTGCGGTATGAAATAGGGCAGAGCTTCCGATGTCCCAGGTGGCTCCAATATGCCCACTGGCAGCCACAAATGATGCAACGACAATGCCGATAAACAGGGAAAGGTGAATCTGCCGAGTGATAATTGCTCCAAAGATAACGAGGACAGGGGGAAGTACGGTTAGCCAACTATTGAGCATAAAAACGATCCTTATTTGACGATTTCCTTGTTTTAAATTATCCTGAGCATACCACTTAAAACCCGTAATTAGTAGATTCTCACGTAAAATTTTACCGTTATAAGGTATCGATTATGAGCATGAACAAACATTTTGTCCTCAAGAAAGAAGATAGAGCTCCTCAGTGGCGTGTGGTAGATGCAGAAGGGAAGATCCTTGGTCGTCTCGCTACGCATATTGCAACGGTGCTCCGAGGCAAGGATAAACCATACTACACTCCTCATACAGATTGTGGTGATTACGTGGTGGTGATCAACGCTGAAAAAGTGTCGTTGAGTGGCAATAAAATGGAAGATAAGGAATATATCCGGTTTTCAGGCTGGATGGGTGGCAAAAAGGTTGTCACTGCCAAAGAACTGCTCGCAAAGCACCCAACGCAGCTTGTTGAGAAGGCAGTGAAGGGAATGCTCCCAAAGAATAAGCTCAATAAAGAAATATTCAAAAAGCTGAAAGTCTACGTGGGGCCTGAGCATCCGCATAAGGCGCAAGTGGCTACACAGGCTGCAAAATCAGCGTAATTTTTTGAATTACACTGATTTATGATCAGAAAGAAAATCGAAAGGGCACCTTTTCATGGTGTCCTTTTTTGCTATGAAGGATACTAAAATATGTTTGAATCGAGCGAATTAATGGTTGGGGATAGAGTATTTCTTTTTAAATACCAACATTGGGGGGGGTTAGGTGTTCCAGATGCATTGCCTTTCACTATAGCCAAAGGGATACAGTTAATTCTGTGTCCGGAGAAATATTGGAACAATGATGACGCATTAAATAGTTATCGTTTTATTTTCCCAGAAGCAAATTTCAATGAGCGACCTTTCAATCTCAGCGTCTGTATTTCTCAAAAAGTTGAGAATCAAGACGAGGTCTTTTCTGATTTCATTTTAGCGTTACGTTTGGTTAAACCATTGCCAATACATGTTTCTGGTGCTTTTACGTATCAAGGTAAGAATCGATTTGATAATCCTGTGCTTTGGTGGAGGCAGACGATTATTAATACTGGTTTCCCTCGTAAAACAGGTCGAATAGATCAGTACAATGAAGATGATTTTAAAAAGGCAAGAAACATATATGGGCGAATTCAAGAATTGAAAAAACATCCTCGTAAATATCGCCGATTACTTTGGGCAATCATATGGTTTCAAGAGGTAACTCTAGGGGTTTCCACCTCTTATTCTATGCTTTATCAGGATTTATTTGTCAGCTTAGAAGGTTTCTTTGGCTCTCCCGGCAAAGCTACAAAATTAGGGCAACGGGTTTCAGGCTTTTTGGCAGGAATATACAGCCCTGCTAAGGCCGAGAGGCTTGGCGAATTTATATATGACCAGTATGAGAAAAAACGTAATAATATATCCCATGGCAATCCGGCATTTAATGCATCTATTGGAAGAGGTTCCTTATCCTTGGCAAAATATAGGGAATTACTAAAAATACACGAAATAGCCAGAGTCACATTATTAGGGTTTTTGGGGTGGAATGAGGGGTGGCTCAAGGAGCATAGTTTGGTAGAATTTGGCCCCAGTAAGCGTGGGGAGTTCGATAATTTCTTTAGCGACAAGAAGGCATCAAGCTTATTCTTAGGTAACAATAAAAAACTATGCTTGCAAATTCCCTATGAATCACGCAGAAAGTAAGAATCGAACGGGTTTTTTTTGCACGATAGGCAACGCGACCCTTCGACAAGCTCCCAGGCTTTGCACAAGGCTACGCCGGGCACCGCAGGGCGAACAGAAAATAGAAACCTTTTTATAAATTAATCCGGTAACGCTCCACGACCAAAAGCCGACCATAGGGAGGATGTGAGTCGTGCATGAGCGTGGGAGAGCAATCCAACAGCATGGTGGTGTCTTTTAGTCCAGGCTTTTGGACAGGCAAAAGGCCTGGCGCCGCCTGCGAAAGGCCGCAGAATATAAAATTGTATAGATCAATATCCGTAGAGATTAATGCTTCCTGCGCAAGGATTTTAGGCCCTGCTCTCTGCTACCGACCAAACCCTAGAAACTGTTTTATAGATTCAATATGGGGGCTGGCAATTCGTCCAACGTCTTGGACCGTCAAATACAAAATAAGAACAAGTATCAAAAGCCAAGAGGCGATATGGATATATTCTCGTACCTTGAGAGGCAGTGGACGCCCTGCAATCGCTTCTATGGTGTAAAACAGGAGCTGGCCGCCATCTAGTATAGGAAGCGGAAACAGATTGATAATGGCAAGATTGATGCTGATGATCACGAGCAATATTAAGAAGATTTTAAGATGGGACGTTGCGTCCTGAGAGAGCATAGAGATGAGAGCCACGGGGCCTTCCATTCCTTCGACCGATCGCTGTTGAAAGATACTCAGAAATCCTCGTACGGTGAGCACAATCCATGCATTCGTCATTTGGATGCCACGCCGTATTGCGGCAAAAAATGGTTGGCCAGGGATATCCTTCATATCTAAATCGGTAATGCCCAGAGAGCCCACGGTGATATCTCCGACGGTTCGTGTCCCAATAGTTACCACTATTTCATGTAGTTCACCACCCCGTTTAAACTGGATAGGGACCGTTTTATTGGGTAGCGACTGTATTGTTTTGATAAAATCTATCGGTTTTTTGTGAATGGGAATATTGTCGATTGATCGGATAGAATCACCCACCTGAAGTCCAGCCTTCTCGGCCACCGAGTCAGATTGCATTTTATGAATGGTCGTTTTGGCATTGGTTGGATAGAGATAGCGGGTTTTTGGTATTCCAGTGAAGGCCAGCAGGATGCAAGCGAAATAGGCAAAGAGCAAATTGAAGGATATTCCCCCCATCATGACCAAGAATTTCTGGTAGTAGGGCTTAGCTGCAAACGAGTCGGATTCTTGGCTCAGGGCATGTTTTTGTTCTCCTTGGCCCATTTCTGCAGCGCCGGCGATCTCCACAAAGCCACCGAGGGGGATTGCTGAAATCACAAATTTGGTTCCTCCTATTTTTCTTGAGAATAGTACCGGTCCAAATCCGATCGAAAATTCCGGGGTTCGTATGCCAAAGAGCTTGCAAAAGACAAAGTGGCCCAGTTCATGAAATCCTATAAGAAAACCGATGCCACATAGGGCAATCGCGAGATAGAGAAGGCGTTGTGCGATCAAGAAAAATGATGCAATAAGATCCATAGAATTTCCTTAATGTTCGATAAATGCTTACTTAAATAGGGATGAACGCAGGCTATCATGGATGTATTGGCAAGTCTATTGCTATTTCAGGCATTTCGGGGGGAATACCCTAAAGTAGCCGGTTTTGAGGAGGTAGGGGCGTGGGATTGCCCTATTAGATAATTTTTCTTGAAAAAAGGGAGG
Source organism: bacterium (assembly GCA_030588705.1). Taxonomy (GTDB): domain Bacteria; phylum Babelota; class Babeliae; order Babelales; family Vermiphilaceae; genus JAUUXD01. The sequence goes on from JAUUXD010000021.1 coordinate 13,074, forward strand.
AAATGGGTACACTTACTGATACTATCCTTACTTTATTGTAAGTAATTTTAGTGGAAGTAGGGCCCGTGGCTTATCTCCCACAGGGGGCCGATAATAGTTTTTCTAGTTATTAATCAGGATAGGTTTTTACGCTATGCCAACAATTAACCAGCTGTGTCGTTTCGGAAGAAAACGAATCAAGGCGAAAACAAAAAGTCCCGCGCTTAAAGGCGCACCGCAGGCTCGTGGTGTTTGTACTCGTGTGTTTACGATGACACCAAGAAAGCCAAACTCGGCATTGAGAAAAGTTGCTCGTGTCAAATTATCTACCGGTGCGGTGATAACCGCCTATATTCCTGGTGAAGGTCACAACCTACAAGAACACTCCGTGGTTCTCGTTCGTGGTGGTAAAGTAAAAGATTTGCCTGGAGTGAAGTATCATATTGTTCGTGGTGCGTTGGATACCGCAGGTGTTGAAAATAGAAAACAATCGCGCTCTTTGTATGGTACAAAGCGTGCTAAGAAGAACTAAGGGTTTGAACTATGCCAAGGCGTAAAAGAGAAGATTATACAAGAGATATTGGTGTTGATCCTCGGTTTTCATCACCGCTCATTCAAAAATTTATCAACGTGGTGATGTGGCGTGGGAAGAAGAATGCTGCGCGCACTATAGTGTATGGTGCGATTGATGAGATGACGAAAAGAGTTAAAGGGGATGAGCGCAAGGCGCTTGAGATGTTTAATAAGGCATTCGATGCGGTTGTGCCGATTGTAGAGGTTCGATCTCGTCGCGTGGGTGGTAGTGTGTACCAGATTCCGGTAGAAGTTCCCCAAAAACGTGCGCAGTCACTTGCGATGCGTTGGTTGCTTGAAGGGGCGGCAAAACGTCCCGATAAAACAATGGCGGATCGTCTGGCTCATGAGCTTATGGATGCTTATGAAGGCAGAGGGGCTGCGATGAAGAAAAAATTAGATGTTCAAAAAATGGCAGAGGCAAATCGTGCCTTCTCGCATTACGCTTGGTAGGTATAAAGGAATCATGGCTTATCCATTAGAGAAATACAGAAATATTGGTATTGCTGCTCACATCGATGCGGGTAAAACAACCATTACTGAGCGAATTCTGTTTTATACTGGCATCTCCTATAAGATTGGCGAGGTGCATGAGGGTGAAGCGGTTATGGATTGGATGGAGCAGGAGCAAGAGCGTGGTATCACGATTACTTCTGCGGCAACAACCTGTTTCTGGAAAGATTACCAGGTTAATATTATTGATACGCCGGGACATATCGATTTCACTATCGAAGTAGAACGTTCATTGCGTGTGCTTGATGGGGTAGTTGCAGTGTTTTCTGGTGTTGAAGGGGTGCAGCCACAATCAGAAACGGTTTGGCGTCAAGCTAATCGATATAAGGTGCCGCGTATTATTTTTGTAAATAAGCTCGATCGTATTGGTGCAGATTATCTTAGGGTGGTAAAAGACATTAATAAGAGATTGCATGCGAATGCGCTTCCAATGCAGTTGCAAGTTGGTTTGTCGGAAAACTTTAACGGAGTGATCGATTTGTTAACCCGTAAAATGGCTACGTTTGGTGGCGATATGGGTGAAAAAGTTGAATGGCAGGATGTGCCTGCAGAGTATGTGGATCAAGTTGAGGAAATGCGTAATTACGTTGTAGAGGTAGCCTGTGATTTTAATGAGGTGCTTGCCGATAAGTTTCTTAATGAAGAAGAAATTTCTATCGATGAGGTTAAGAGTGCATTGCGTAAGGGAGTGATCGGCCTTAAAATTACCCCGGTATTTTGTGGGAGTGCCTTTAAAAATAAAGGGGTACAGCTGATGCTTGATGCGGTGATTGATTATCTACCATCCCCATTAGATGTACCACCGGTTGAAGGTATATTGGTTGATACAGATGAAAAAATAACTATTCATCCGGATCCAAAAGCTGCCTTTCATGCATTGGTATTTAAAATTATGACTGATCCTTTTGTGGGGATGCTGAACTTTATTCGCGTGTATTCAGGTGAATTAAAGGCGGGTTCTTATGTGTATAATGCCCGTACTGGAGAAAAAGAGCGAGTGAGCCGGTTGTTGAAAATGCATGCAAATAAGCGGGAAGAAATCCCCTCTGTTCGTGCGGGAGATATTGCGGCTGTTGTGGGTATTAAAGATTCAAATACGGGTGATACACTTTGCGAAGAAGGAAGCATGGTATTGCTTGAATCGATCGATATACCAGTACCAGTTATTTCTACATCTGTTGAGCCAAAGAACAAAGCTGATTATGAAAAGATGGCTTTGTCGTTGAG
>JAUUXD010000004.1 GCA_030588705.1 bacterium
GGTGATACATTATGTGATATTAATAAAATCATCGTTCTTGAAAAGATGGATTTTCCAGATCCAGTGATAGCAGTAGCAGTTGAACCAAAAACAAAAGCGGATCAAGAGAAAATGGGTATAGCCCTAAGTAAACTTGCACAAGAAGATCCTTCCTTTAGAGTACACACTGATGAAGAATCAGGACAAACTATTATTCAAGGGATGGGTGAACTTCATTTAGAAATTATTGTTGAACGTCTCCGTCGTGAATATAAGGTGGACGTTGCACAGGGGAAATTACACGTAGCCTATAAAGAAACTATTCAGACCCCGAAAGAGGCTGAAGGTAAATTTATTCGTCAATCCGGTGGTCGTGGTCAATACGGGCATGTATGGATTAAGATGGAGCCTCTTGAGCGCGGTAAAGGGTTTGAGTTTCTTGATAAAATTGTTGGGGGTTCAATTCCTAGAGAGTTTATCCCTGGTGTAGAAAAGGGGATTGAGGAGTCGTTAACTTCCGGCGTCATTGGGGGATATCCCGTTGTTGATTGTCGGGTCACCCTCTATGATGGTTCATACCATGATGTTGACTCATCTGAAATAGCGTTTAAGCTTGCTGCCTCTATGGCATTTAAATCTGCCATGAAGCAGGCATCGCCGGTGTTACTTGAGCCAATTATGAAGGTGGTAGTTGAAACGCCTGAAGAGCATATGGGTGACGTAATGGGTGATCTAAACTCACGCCGTGGCCGGATCCTTGGTATGGAGGCAAAGGGTGCTGTGCAAGAAATTAGTGCAGAAGTTCCGCTCGGTGAAATGTTTGGGTACGTTTCCACCTTGCGGTCGATGACTAAGGGACGTGCAGGGTACTCAATGGAGTTTGAATGTTATCGTGAAGTTCCAAAGAATATTCAGGATGGCCTTTTAGAAAAAAAATAATAGATGATAATAATACAATATGATTAGGAGTTCCTATGGCAAGAGATGTATTTGAACGAAAAAAGCCCCATTTGAATGTGGGTACGATTGGTCACGTTGACCATGGTAAAACAACGCTGACAGCTGCAATAACCAAGCACCAAGCAAGCAAGGGTTTGGCAGAAAAGAAAGCGTTCGATGAAATTGATAATGCGCCAGAGGAAAAAGAGCGTGGCATTACGATTTCAACATCTCATGTTGAGTATGAATCTCCAATTCGTCACTATGCACATATTGATTGTCCTGGTCATGCTGACTATGTAAAAAACATGATTACCGGTGCTGCTCAAATGGATGGTGCCATTTTGGTGGTATCAGCGGTGGACGGTGCAATGCCTCAAACACGTGAGCATATCGTTTTGGCAAAAAACGTGAACGTTCCTGCATTGGTGGTCTATTTGAACAAATGTGACATGGTTGATGATCCAGAGATGATTGACATGGTCGAAGAAGAAATTCGAGAACTGTTGAGCAAGTATGATTTTCCTGGTGATGATATTCCTATTGTTCGCGGTTCAGCCTTGAAAGCATTAGAGAGCGAGGACAGTGAATATGGTGTGCAATCAATCGATAAATTGATCGAAGCGATTGATACATACATTCCAGAACCAAAACGTGAAATTGATAAACCATTTCTTATGCCAATCGAAGGCGTGTTTTCTATCTCCGGTCGTGGTACCGTAGCAACGGGTAGAATTGAACAAGGCCAAGTAAAAGTTGGTGGAGAAGTGGAAGTGGTTGGTTTTGGTGAAACAATCAAAACCGTGGTTACTGGTGTTGAAATGTTCAGAAAGCTGTTGAATGAAGGTCGAGCTGGTGAGAACGTTGGATTACTGCTTCGCGGAGTTAAGAAAGAAGATATTGAACGTGGTATGGTTGTTGCTAAACCAGGTAGTGTAAAGCCGCATAAGAAGTTCAAATGTAAAGCATACATTTTGACCAAAGATGAAGGTGGTCGTCATAGCCCCTTCTTCAACGGGTATCGTCCGCAATTCTATTTTAGAACAACGGACGTAACGGGTATTGTTACCTTGCCTGCAGGGCGTGAAATGGTAATGCCTGGTGATAACGTTGATCTAGACGTTGAACTTATTGCACCGATTGCAATGAGCAAAGATTTGCGTTTTGCAATTCGTGAAGGTGGTAGAACAGTTGGATCTGGTGTGGTAACCGAGATTATTGAGTAAGTAGATGACTATAAAAAAACAACGAATTCGTCTAAAACTCAAATCGTACGATCATCGTTTGTTAGATAGTGCGGTGAAACAAATTGTTTTGACCGCACGAAGAACAGGGGCCCAGCTTATGGGACCTGTTCCTCTTCCTAATAAGCGACGATTATTTACGGTATTGCGTTCACCGCATGTGGATAAAAAATCTCGAGAACAGTTTGAGATTACAACCCACAAGCGTATTTTAGATATTGTGGCACCGTCGGATAAAACGATGGATTCATTGATGAAATTGAATCTGTCTTCTGGCGTGGATGTTGAGATTAAATAACGAGAGGTCGTCCAATGGTTTCAGGAATATGGGGTAGAAAGATCGGCATGACCCAAGTTTTTGATGGAGATGCAGCAGTTCCCGTTACCGCAATTGATGTGGGAAACTGGATAGTTACCGACATCAAAACAAAAGAACGCGATGGCTATACAGCTGTGCAAGTCGGATGTTTGAAAAAACGATACGCAGGGGAAAAACCTTCATTGAATTTGGTGAAAAACCGGCGTCGTTATTTCACGGCATTGCGTGAAATTCGCACTAAAGAACTGCCAGAAAATATAAAAATCGGGCAAGCCGCAGATTTTTATACGGGATTTCAGGTAGGTGAGCCAGTGGACGTTTGTGGTATAACAAAGGGCCGTGGTTTTGCCGGTGTGGTGAAACGGTGGAACTTTAGAGGAGCGCCTGCAAGTCATGGACACACGATGGGAAAGACAACTGGATCTTTAGGCTTTATGTGTGCAAACGGTAAAGTGATCAAGGGGAAAAAGATGCCGGGCCATATGGGTGTGCAGCAACGGGTTATGAAGAATTTAGATATAATGAAAGTAGACCAAGAAGGGCCGATTATCCTCGTGAAGGGTTCGGTACCTGGATATGACGGGTCTTTAGTGTTTGTGCGTAAGCATGCTTAGTAGGTAAAATATGGATACTCAAAAAAATCAAAAATCAAATGCACGATCCCAGGCAATTACGCTGAAGGATCTCGGCGTTGTTGCTCCATCTAAGCCGGTGGCGCGCGAGCAGTTTGCACGATGGGTACGGGCGTTACTACAAAACTGGCGTCAAGGTACTGTTGGGGTAAAAGGACGTTCTGATGTTTCCCTAACCACGAAAAAGCCCTTTAAACAAAAGGGAACGGGCCGTGCGCGAGCAGGAACGGCACGATCTCCGTTATGGCGTGGTGGTGGCGTAACCTTTGGCCCGCAAAAACGAACACGGGTCTTATCGGTGCCTAAATCGGCAAAGAAGCGAATATTGCATCAGTTGCTTGCCGAGCGTCTTGAAAATGGCAACGTAATGGTTCTCGATTGGGAATTGAAAGGTGATCGTCCACAAACAAAGGCAGTTGCACAACTATTGAAAGAAGTGGGCTTGCATGATAAAAAGCTGACACTGTTTCTTTCACCAAATGATACGTTGTATTATTCCTCATTTTCCAATGTGCCGAATGTACAGGTGTTGTTATTTGATCAACCAAATGCATATGACCTGGTTAATTGCGAATATTGGATTCTGTTCAAAAAAGATTTTGACGCATTTAAGGAAGCAGTGAGGAAATGGCTATGAAATTAACAAAATACGATATCATTAAGGGGCCGGTGATTTCAGATAAGGCACATAAATTGAATCGAGTTGAAAAACAGTTGGTTTTACGTGTGCATACGAAAGCAAACAAGCCACTTATTAAATCGGCAATAGAGCAGTTGTTTAAAGTAAAGGTCAAAGAGGTGAGAACGCTGATTCGTAAAAAGTCCTCTTTGCGTGCTGCTTCAAAACGGTATAATGCAACTCCGTCGATTAAGAAAGAAAAAATAGCATATGTTACGCTTGCTGAGGGGCATAGCTTGAACTTGTTTGATCAAGCAGGCGCGCCACCAGTTGAGGGGGCACAACCAATTAAAACAGAAAGTTAATCTGTTATGAAGATGATGAAAGAGGTATTAGTATGACAGTAATACGCAGAAAGCCGCGAACTCCATCCTCTCGATTTCAGTCGTATCTTAGTACGAAAGATATTACAAAGAAGAGTCCGGAGAAAAAGTTAACGACTGCTTTGAAACGAAGCGGTGGTCGTAATGTGTACGGTAGGATTACTACTCGCCACCGTGGTGGTGGTGCTGCGCGTAAATATCGCATCATCGATTTTGGTCGTACTGAGCGTGATGTTCCAGGCAAAATAGCTGCCGTAGAATATGATCCAAATCGTAATGTTAATATTGCATTAGTGGTGTACTTGAGCGGGGCAAAAAAATATATATTGATGCCGGCCGGTCTGGCAGTCGGTGATACGGTGATTGCGAGCGAAAAAACTGAAGCAAAAGTTGGTAATGCGCTTCCGTTAAAAAATATTCCGGTTGGGTTCTTGGTGCATAATATTGCTATTAGACCACACTCAAAGGGTACCTTTGCTCGTAGTGCAGGAACTTCAGCTCAAATAATGAGTCATGCTGATCAATACGTTACCCTGAAAATGCCATCGGGTGAAATTCGCATGGTACCAGAAATGAGTTGGGCAACGGTCGGAGTGCTCGGTTCTGCTGATTTCAAAAATATTTCGTGGGGTAAGGCTGGTCGTACTCGTCATCGAGGGTTCCGTCCAACGGTGCGTGGTATGGCGATGAATCCAGTAGATCATCCACATGGTGGTGGTGAAGGGCGTTCAAAATCAGGATCTCACCCTCGATCTCCTTGGGGTAAGGGTGCAAAGGGTACACGGACAAGGCGTCGTAAGAACGCTTTGATTTTGAGACGGCGAAAGACGAAGAATAAGTAAATGATAATTTTAATGAGTATAAGGTAAATTATGGCTCGATCCGCAAAGAAAGGTCCTTTTGTAGATACATCTCTTCTTGAGAAAGTGAAGGCTGCAAAGGATAAGGGCAAGCGAGAGGCAATAAAAACCTGGTCGAGAAGAAGTATGGTTATTCCCGATTTTGTGGGCCTTACGTTTGCAGTACATAATGGTAAGAAATTTGTGTCGGTATTTGTTACCGAAAATATGGTTGGTCACTTGTTGGGCGAATTTTCGCCTACAAGAACGTTTCGCTTGCATAGTGGTCAGCGCCAATCGGGCATGAAGGCAAAAGAATAAAAATTTGTCACATAGTGATAAATACGGTAAAATTACTGTAATACATCAGTTTTTGCTATATATAAATGATAGATTTGCTAGGGTTTTAAAATGCAATTTAGTGCAAAAGTTCGATATTTAAGTTATTCTCCCTATAAATTGCGTCCTCTTGCGGATGCTATCCGGGGCAAAACGGCTCGATATGCAATTCAATGGTTGAATACGGTTGCATTAAAACGAGCAGTTCCTGTCCTAAAACTGATTGAGTCTGCGGTGGCGAATGCAAAAGATCTGCAAGATGTGGCGATGGATGCGCTGCGTATTAAGGATTTACGTGTGGATCAGGGACGTATTCAGCGGTATTTCAAACCCGGTGCTATGGGGCGTGCAAATGTGCAGCGTAAACGATTTAGTCATATGTCGGTAGTATTAGAATCAGTTGATAAGAAAGAGGCCAAGCGTGGGACAAAAGGTTAATCCAGTAGGATTTAGAACAGGTGTGTATCGTGATTGGGCCGCGCGTTGGTATGCGCCAGCTGCTAAGTACGGTGCGAGTGTGCTTGAAGATTTACAAATTCGTGATTTGATTGAGACACATTTGAAACACGCGGAAATCGCGAAAGTCGAGATCGAAAAAGCAGGAGATAATGTAAAAATCATTCTTCACTCTGGTCGTCCAGGTGTGGTGATTGGTAAAGGTGGCAAAGAAATTGATGAGTTGCGTGCGATGTTTGCGAAAAAATTACACAAGAATAATATTGAAGTTTCCGTTCAGGAGGTAAAAAAACCTGAGTTGGATGCGGTGCTTATCGCAAAGAATATAGCAGATCAGCTTGAGCGTCGTGTGAGCTATAAGCGTGCCATGAAACGTTCGCTTGCAGCAACGATGCGTTCAGGAGCTATCGGGGTTAAGATCATGATTTCTGGTCGGTTGAATGGAGCAGAAATAGCTCGTTCGGAATGGCTACGTTTAGGTTCTATTCCTCTGCATACCCTGCGTTCGAATATTGATTATGGCGAAGCACGAGCAAAGACAACCTACGGTATTATCGGAATCAAGGTTTGGGTATATATCGGCGAATACCAACACGTTAAAAAGCGATAACGAGAGAAAGAGACCATTATGTTAATGCCAAAGAAAGTAAAGTATCGTAAAGTACAGCGTGGGCGTAGAAAAGGTCTTTCAAAGGGCGCGCTTACTCTTGAGTTTGGTGAATATGGTTTACGTGCAGAAGAACCAGCTTGGGTTACTGCGCGGCAAATTGAATCGATGCGTGTGGCGCTTTCCCGTCATGTAAAGAAGGTGGGGAAGTTCTTTTTGCGTGTATTTCCTGATAAGCCCGTTACTAAAAAGCCAGCAGAAACCCGTATGGGTAAAGGTAAGGGCGGTGTGGAAGAATGGGTAGCGGTGACAAAGCGGGGGCGTATTGTGTGTGAAATTTCAGGGGTGAGCGAGAAAGAAGCGCGAACCATTTTGAAAGGAGCTGCATACAAGCTTCCTATGAAGACAAAGTTTGTTAAGAAATCTAGCGATGGTGGAACTACATAATGAAGGTGACTGAATTTAAAAGCGCATTAGAACGGATGGATATGCAGCAGATGAACGAGAAGCTGGATTCGTTACGCCATGAGTTATTTAGCCTGCGGTTGAGCGTTTCTACTGCTCATGTTAAAAACCATGCACAGTTTAAGCAGCTGCGGCAGAATATTGCACGCGTGTTGACCCGAATGCAGCAAAACAATCAGAAAACCGTGATAGTAAATAAGGGTGAACATGGAAGAGCGTAACGTAAAAAGACGTAAGCTATATACGGGGCGAGTAGTTTCGGACAAAATGGATAAAACGGTTGTTGTGGAAACAAAAAGGACGTTTAAGAATCCTCGTTTTCACAAAGTTGTTACCAAAAGCAAGAAATATAAAGTACATGATGAGCAGGAAGCGGCAAAGAAGGGTGACGTTGTTGAATTTTACGAAACACGTCCACTATCGAAAACGAAATATATGCAGCTTGCTCGTATAGTTACATCGCATTCTTAATTTAGGGTACGGTAATGGTTCAAAAAGAGTCCTATTTGGAAGTTGCAGATAATTCTGGTGCAAAAGAACTGCAAGTTATACACGTTTCAGGAAGTACCGGAACAAGAACGGCGTCCCTTGGTGACATGGTGATTTGTTCGGTTAAGAAAGCTATTCCGGGTGGTGCGGTAAAAAAGAAACAGATAGTGAAGGTAGTTGTGGTACGTGTTCGCAAAGAGGTGCGTCGCAAAGATGGTAGTCACATACGATTTGGTGACAATGCAGGTGTTATTGTTAGCAAGGAAGGCGAGCCGGTGGGGTCTCGTATTTTTGGTCCTATTGCTCGTGAGTTGCGGGCTAAAGGGTTTTCCAAAATTATTTCACTTGCACCAGAGGTATTATAGGATTTTTTATGGTAGCAAGAATTAAGAAGAATGACACAGTGATGGTGGTATCGGGACGGGACAAAGGTAAAAAAGGGGCAGTTATCAAGCTGAACCTGAAGAAGGGAAAGGTTTTGGTTGAAGGGGTAGCTCTTGCTACACGCCACGTAAAGCCTCGTCGTGCGGGAGAGCAGGGTGGTATTAAAAAAGAAGAAAGTTTTATTCCGGCATCAAATGTTATGCCGGTATGCGCTGCGTGTAAAAAGCCGTCGCGTGTTAATAGTAAGCGATTAGAAACAGGCAAGAAAATGCGTATCTGTAATCGATGCGAAGAGATTTTTTAAGATAGGCGCGGGATATTATAATGGCAATGGGAAAAAATCGACTTTATGAGGAATATGTAACGAAGATTCGGCCTTCTTTGCAAAAAGAATTGGATCTTAAAAACGTTATGGAAGTTCCGAGGATAAACAAGATTGTGTTGAATGTGGGTGCTGGTAAAGAAATGATTAGCGACAGTAAGATCATTAAGGTGATTAGTGATATTCTGGGGCGAATTTCTGGACAAAAAGCGATTACCACTAAAGCACGTAAATCAATCGCAGGATTTAAAATTAGAGAGGGAATGCCTCTTGGATCGAAGGTGACGTTACGCGGCCAAAAAATGTATGAGTTTTTGGATAGGCTGATCAACATTGCGTTGCCAACGGTACGAGACTTTCAAGGGGTGCCAACAGGTTTTGATGGGCGCGGTAATTATAATCTCGGCATTAAAGAGTGGATTATATTTCCCGAGGTAGATTATGACGTTACTGATAAGGTATACGGTATGAATGTAACGATTGGCATTACCGCAAAGAGTGATGAACATGCATATAAGTTATTGAAAAAATTTGATATGCCATTTCGTCAGGCATAAGAGAGGTTGAGATTTTATGGCTAAGAAATCGTTGATAGAAAAGTCGAATAAAGCACCAAAATTTGCAGTACGGTCGTATAATCGTTGCAAGTTGTGTGGCAGACCTCGTGGATATTTACGCATGTTTAATATGTGCCGTATTTGCTTTAGGAAGAACGCATTGAAAGGCGTCTTACCTGGAGTAAAGAAGGCAAGTTGGTAGGATAAATCAATGGATTCAATCGGTGACTTTTTAACAATTATTCGTAATGGAATCAGGGTAAGTAAACCGTCTGTGATTACTCCCTACTCAAAGATGAACAAAGCTATTGCAGATACCTTACAAAAAGAAGGTTTTTTGCGTGCTATTGAAGAGGTTGATCAAGCGGGGAAAAAATGGTTGAAGCTCGGATTAAAGTATATGCACGGTGAGTCGGTGATTCATGATCTGAAACGTATCAGTAAACTGAGTCGTCGTTCTTATGTTGGTGTTGGTGAAATTAAGCCGGTTATCGGCGGTTTGGGTCTTTCTATTATGACGACAAATCGTGGTGTTGTTTCTCATAAAGAAGCAAAACGTTTGGGTGTTGGCGGCGAAGTTATTTGTACAGTATGGTAACGAGATAAGATATGTCGAAAATAGGTAGAAAAGCAATAGATATCAGTGGTGTAGCTGTTGAAGTGAAAGGCCAGAATGTTCACTATAAGGGAGCAAAGGCATCAGGGGTATATGTGTTGCCTGAGGTGCTTGAGGTACAGATAGCGGATGATAAGCTTATGATGGTACCCAATAAAGCGGTTGCTCAAGCATCAAAAGTTCGTGATGTGAATCGAGAGTGGGGACTCCATAGAGCGCTTCTTGCGAATGCAATTGCTGGTTCTAAGAAAGCGTTTGAAAAACTCGTTGAAATTACTGGTCTTGGATATAAGGCGGTGCAATCGGGCAATAAATTGGTGTTTACTCTCGGCTATAGTCATAAAATTGATTTTGAATTGCCCAAGGGTGTTGTGATTGCGATAGATCGAACGGGTCAGAAGTTAACGCTATCTTCAACAGATAGAGAAGTTCTGGGCTTAGTATGTAGTAAAATTTGCGCGTTGCGTCGACCGGAGCCATACAAAGGTACGGGGATTAAATTATCCACAGACCGTATTATACGCAAGGCAAGCAAGGGTAAATAGTTTTTTACATGGGATAAGACGGTGGCTATCAATAGAAAAGATCGAATTCGTACGAAACGTAGAAAAATGCGTGTTCGTAGTAGATTGCAAAAAGGCACCCTGCCGCGTGTTACAGTGTTTCGCAGTTTGAAACAAATGTATACTCAACTCATTGATGATCAAACGGGCAGTACGGTAGCAAGTGTTACGTCTTCTCAGATGAAAGAACTGAGTGGCGATAAGAAAGCAGTAGCTCGAGCAGTTGGCAAAGAACTTGCAAAGCAAGCCAAAGAAAAAGGTATTGACCGGGTTCTTTTTGATCGTGGCCAGTACAAATATCATGGCCGCGTGCAAGCAGTTGCAGAAGGGTTACGTGAAGGCGGGATTACAATTTAAGATCCATGGGCATTGAGATAAGGTAAATAATGGCAAAGAAAGAAAAATTAGAAGCGGACAGTGGTTTTGTAGATCACGTGGTGAGCGTTCGTCGTGTTACGAAAGTAACCAAGGGTGGAAAACGGTTTTCATTCTCAGCATTTGTGGTATCGGGTGATCGAGCTGGTCAGGTTGGTATTGCATTAGGTAAAAGCAAAGAAGCAACAGCCGCTATTACGAAAGCAACGAATAAGGCGCGAAAAAACATGGTTACCGTGCCATTGCGCGGAACTACGATTCCGTATCAGGTTCATGGCAAGCATGGTGCCGCTAAAGTAGTATTGATTCCGGCTTCTAAGGGTACTGGTAAAATTGCAGGTGGCGCAATACGGGCCGTTATTGATGCAGCTGGTATTGAAGATGCGTTAACAAAATCATTGGGAACTGCTAATGGCTTAAACGTAGCTAAGGCAACCTTAAATGCATTGGCAAAATTACGGTCAGCTGAGCAATTTGCAAAATTGCGTGGCATGACGATAGACGAAATGGTGAAGGGGAAATAATGTTGACGCTTGATACTCTTGAATCAACCAAAAAGAAAAGGAAACGCGTTGGGCGTGGTGGAAGCCGTGGTGGAACTTCTGGGAGAGGCCACAAAGGTCAGAATGCTCGATCGGGTGGTGGCGTACGTCCTGGATTCGAAGGTGGCCAAATGCCGTTGTATCGCCGTTTGCCCAAACGAGGGTTTACGAATGCTCGTTTCAAAGCAGTAGTAAAAGCAGTTAATCTTGAGCAACTCAATAATACTGTTTTGCAAGGAGAAACGATTTCCAAAGAGTTATTGCTCGAAAAAGGTATTGTAAAGGTGAAGAAGAATCAAAAATTTATATTAAAAATTTTAGGCAACGGTTCAATTGAAAGACCAGTAACGGTGATTGCGAATCTGTTTAGTGGGACGGCTCGCAAGGCAATTGAAGATGCTGGTGGAAAAGCTTTAATTGAGAAGGAGTAAGTAGTGATACTCCTAAGAAATTTCCTTAATATTTTTCATATAGCGGACTTACGTCGTAAGCTACTCTTTACGTTAGCGGTATTGATTGTGTATCGAATTGGGAATCATATTCCCGTTATCGGTATTGATATTCAACAGTTGAAACTGTTCATGACGCAACGTGTAGGCTTGGGTGGTCTTTTTTCCTATCTTGATATGTTCTCGGGTGGAAACTTGAAACAATGTACGCTGTTTGCATTAGGGATTATGCCCTACATTACCTCTTCTATCATGATGCAGATTTTAAGTATGTCGGTTCCGTCACTTGAGCAGTTGATGAAGGAAGGGGATTATGGTCGTAAGATTATAAACCAATATACTCGTTATTTGGCGTTAGTTATCTCCTTAGTACAAAGTTTTAGCTTTGCTGTGATGGTTGAGCGGTATGGCTTGGTGCTTGATCCAGGATGGGGTTTCCGTCTTATGTTTATGTTCTCCCTCACCATTGGTTCAATGGTGGTGATGTGGTTGGGCGAGCAGATTGCGCTTCACGGAATTGGCAGTGGGAGCTCTATGATTATTTTTGCCGGTATTGTGGAGCGATTCCCGCATGATGTATTTGGGACGTTGCAAGCGGTGAGAGATAAAATTATGGATCCGGTGATTGCGTTGGTCATTTTGGCGATTGTGGTGGCAATGGCTGCTTGTATCGTGTTTCTTGAGAAGGGTGATCGTAAAATACCGGTGCAATACACACGGCGTATGGTTGGGCAGCGAATGTATGCGGGGCAAAGTACCTATATTCCATTCAAAATTAATACAGCCGGTATTATGCCCGTTATTTTTTCCAACTCTGTGTTGAACGTTCCGCTGTTCTTATCCGCTTTTTTGGCTTCTCGCTATCCAGTATTCCAGTGGTTGCAGAATAGTATGACGCCAACAGGTCTTCTGTATAATGTGATTGAGTTTGTGCTTATTATCTTCTTCTCATTTTTCTACACTGCGTTGGTCTACAACCCAGAAGAGCTGGCAGATAACATTAAAAAAAGTGGTGGTTTTATTCCTGGGATTCGTCCTGGGCGCAAAACGGCTGCCTTTTTCAACTTCTTACTGACCCGTCTAGGATTGGTGGGAGCAATATATCTGGCCTTTTTGGCAATAGCACCGAACTTAGTATATGCGGTACTTCCTATACCATTGCCGCTGAGTACCCTTAGTGGTACCAGTTTGCTCATTATGGTAGGGGTGGCCTTGGAAACGGCTGCTCAGGTGGAATCATACCTGATTGAGCATCGATACGAAGGGTTCCTCTCCTCTGGCAGAATGCGTGGTGGGAGGGCTCGTTGAAAAAGCGCACACTTCTCATATTTACTGGCCCACCAGGGTCTGGTAAAGGTTCTCTTTCTCAGTTGTGTGTGAGCAAGCTAGGTTTCAAGCAGGTTTCAACCGGAAACCTGTGCCGACAGGAGATCGCAAAAGGTACTCAAACAGGGGAGAAAATAGATTTTCTCATAAAATCTGGTAAACTGGTTCCTGATGGCCTTATCACCCAAATGGTATACGACTGGTTCCTGGAGCAGCTAGATGATGGTGCTCTGGTGATTTTGGATGGTTATCCGCGTACGGTGAGGCAGGCAGAGCTCTTTCATAAAATGATTTTGGATGGAACCTTTCCATTTCGAGTTGTGGTTGTCCAATTGGCGCTTGATGATGAAGCAATCGTAAAAAGACTGAGTAGCAGGTTTGTGTGTCAGAATAAACAGTGTCAGGCCATATACTCTGCAAATCCGGATGCGAATATGATGCCGGAAAAAGAAGGAATTTGCGATACGTGTGGTGGTGAAGTTAGGCGGCGTAAAGATGATGTGCCGGAGGTTATTCGAGAGCGTTTGAGAATATATCACCAGCATGCACATCCGCTTTTAGATTTTTATAATAGGGTAGGATATAGGGTATTTAAACTTGATGCTGATCAACCAATTAAGAATATGTTGCATCAGTTTGAGCAAGAAACAGACGGATTGGCGTTATGATTAAGATAAAAAATAAAGCATCGCTTCAAAAGATGGAAACGGCAGGAAAGCTGCTCGTTGAAATCTTTGATGAGATTGCATCTCTTATTGCGCCAGGTCTTACTGCCCTTGCTATTGACCGTGCTATTGAACAGTCGATCAAAAAGAAAGGTCTGCTCTCAAGGACCAAAGGATATATGGGATATAAGCATGCAAGCTGCATCTCTATTAATGACGAAGTAGTGCATGGTGTGCCATCTGATCAAAAAGTGTTGAAAGATGGCGATTTAGTAAAAATTGATGTATGTGCTTCATGGCGTGGCTACTGTGCCGACATGGCTCGATCATTCTACGTTGGTTGTGCATCTGAACCAGTACAGCGTTTTATATCCAATGTGCAACGTGCGTTGAATAAAGGTATTGAGCAGGTTCGTGTTGGTAACACCCTGGGTGATATTTCAGCGGCGATACAACGTGAGGTTGAAAAGGACGGATTTAGCATAGTTCGTGATTTTGCAGGCCATGGGATTGGTAAGCAGATGCATGAGGAGCCTGAAATCCTTAATTATGGTGAGGCTGGTAAAGGGGTAAAGCTTCAAGCGGGTATGGTTTTTGCGATTGAGCCGATGATCACGATGGGTAAGCATGATGTGTATGTTGACCGTGATGGCTGGACGGTAAAAACAGCAGATAAAAGTTTGGCAGCACATGTTGAGGATACGGTAGTAGTGACTGAGAGTGGACCAAAAATTTTAACACGAGCAAATACAGCTCGTGCTGTGTAGTGAGACTATGAAACAAAAAGAAGACGTTATACGGGTTGATGGAACGGTGCAAGAGACGTTGCCTAATGCTATGTTTCGCGTTGAGATTGAAGGCGGACATACGGTATTAGCACATGTTTCTGGTAAAATGCGTATGCATTACATTCGTATTTTGCCGGGTGATAAGGTGACGATTGAGCTGTCTCCGTATGATCTAACGCGAGGGCGTATTGTGTTACGTCATAAAAATTGAGTGATAATTAAAGAGAGGCATCATGAAAGTACGAACATCTGTTAAAAAAATTTGCAAGGATTGTCGGATCATTAAGCGATCCGGTGTGGTGCGTGTTATTTGTAAACAAAATCCACGGCATAAGCAAAGACAAGGATAACAAGGCGTAAGATAGGAAGAATATATGGCTAGAATAGAAGGTGTTAACCTGCCATCAAAGAAACGAATTGAGTACGGATTAACGTATATCAAGGGCATTGGTGTGAAATCATCACGGGACATTTTAGAGAAAGTAAGTATTAGTCTTGATAAACGTGTGCATGAGTTGACTGACGCTGATGTGGCGGCAATTCAGAAGGTGATCACCGCGTCGTATAAGGTTGAAGGTGAGTTGCGTAAGGCAACAGCTATGGATATCAAGCGTTTGGGAGAAATCGGTTCTTATCGTGGTTCACGCCACAAGAAAGGTTTACCTGCTCGTGGACAGCGAACCAAAACAAATGCTCGCACTCGAAAAGGAAAGAAAAAGCCTCCGGTAGCGTTAAAACGTCAAGTAACTAAGAAATAGTGGAACAGAATGGCTTATAAAAAGAAATCAAAAAAACAAAAACGTCACATTGATTCTGTAATAGTGCATGTGCAATCCTCATTCAACAATACGCTGGTGACGGTGACTTCTCCTGAGGGAGATGTGTTGCTGGGTGGTAGTTCGGGCAAGCTCGGCTTTAAAGGTTCTCGTAAGGGAACTCCCTTTGCTGCATCACAGGTGGTATCAACATTGACCAAAGATATGAAAAGTATGGGCATAAGGAGTTTGGAAGTGAACTTACGTGGTGCGGGATCGGGTAGAGATTCTGTGGTGCGTTCGTTGCAAGCGGCAGGTTTTACGATCAACGTATTACGTGATGTAACTCCGTTGCCACACAATGGAGTTAGGCCCCCGAAAAAGCGTCGTGTATAACTAAGATTTTGATTACGGATAATGGTGAATTATGGCACAAACAGTTAGCGTAGAAAAAAAGGGTGCAGAAAAAACGAAGCGCCCGAAAAAGATGTCTGAATATGGGCGGCAGTTGAGTGAAAAACAAAAAGTGAAGCATATGTATAATATGCGGGAACGTCAGTTTAGACGGTTTTTTTCTATAGCTGTTCATACGAAAGGTGCACCAGGGGATAACTTATTAAGTTTGCTGGAGCGTCGTCTTGATAACGTGGTATTTCGTTTAAAGATGGCTACCTCACGCAAACAAGCTCGTCAGCTGATTGTACATGGTCATATGGTGGTGAATGGTAAAAAAGTTTCTTCACCTTCATATCAGGTTTCAGTGGGGGATACGATTACATTGAGTCCCTCTTCATTAGAACAGAAGGCGTTTTTGACGCAAGTTGTTGATAAGAGATTAAATTTAGGTATTAAGGTTCCGGAGTGGTTGGAGCTTGATAAGAAATCATATAAAGGTTCTGTATTGCGTGATCCTGTGCGATCAGATTTACAGGTGCCAATCGAAGATCATCTCATCGTTGAGTTGTATTCTAAGTAGACAGTACAAATTTGTGCACAATTTTTTGGCATTTCGAGCCCGATAGGTGAGGGAGGTTGCATGGAAACAAAAGAGAAAGAATATAAAGTATTAACAATTCCCAAATTAACATGGGATAAAAAGTCGCTTACAGAAACATTTGGGGAACTGATTGCACAGCCGTTGGAGCCAGGTTTTGGCCATACACTTGGCAATGCGTTACGTCGAATTTTACTGGGTGCTGTAGAAGGTGCTGCGGTGACGTCGGTTGTTATTGACAAGGTGAACAATGAGTTTGCTGCGATACCGGGTGTTGTAGAAGATGCAATGCAGGTGGTCCTCAATATTAAAGATATTGTGATTCGCAACAAGGATGGTAGACCGGGTAAAATGCGTTTACGCAAATCGGGTGAAGCGATTGTAACAGTTGGTGATATTGAAGCTGATGAGCATATTGAACTCATTAATAAAGATCATGTTATTGCACACATTGCAGCTGGCGGTGAATTAGATATTGAGTTCTTTGTGGAAAATGGGCGTGGCTATCAGCCGGCGCAATGGCCGCAAGGTAAATCTTATCAGGATGATGGGCGCATTTATATTGATGCGATGTTTTCACCAATTCGTCGTGTGGTATTTGAAATAGAAAAGGCTCGCGTGGGGCAGGACATTGGGTATGATAAGTTGATTTTACAAATTCATACTGATGGTTCTGAAAACCCTGTTGATGCGATCCATTATTCAGTTTCAGTATTGCGTACACAGCTGGAGCACTTCTTGGCAAGTTCAGAAATTCCGTTTAATGAAATTTCAAAGATGCCAGAAGAAGAAGAGGTTAAAGAGCCGCTAGAGCTTGATAAGCTGGGCCTGAAGGATGTGCCTGTTGAGCTACTCTTGAAACCAATTGAAGAGCTGGAGCTTTCTGTTCGCGCACACAACTGTTTGATTAATGCTGGCATTAAACGAGTGATTGATCTGGTTAATGTTCCTGAAGAGGAAGCATTAAAGATTAAGAACTTTGGTAAGAAATCTCTGAATGAAGTGAAAGACAGCATGAAATCATTCGGTCTTTCCTTTGGCATGAACATTAGTGAAGAAGATGTAAAAAAAGTCTTGGAGTCTCGAGGCAATAATTAAGGGCTATGCATCATGATACATCAAAGTGGTCGTAAAAAATTAAATATGAAATCGCCTCATCGCAAGGCGGTATTGCGGAATCAAGTGCTCCATCTTATTGAGTATGGTCATTTGGTTACCACGAAACCGCGTGTGAAAGAAGTGCGTCGTTTAGCAGAAAAAGTGGTTACGTTGGCACGTGAAGGAAACACCTTCAACGCACGTCGCCGTGTGCAGGCATTGTTGCCATATAAAGTTAGCACGGTATTGAAACTGTTTAATGATATTGCGCCACGCTATGTGGATCGACCAGGTGGCTACACGCGCATTATTTCGCTTGGAAGACGTGTAAGTGATACGGCACCAATCGCTCGTTTAAAATGGGTGTAATCTGTCGGTAATACCACATTTGTGGTAATTTCGCTTGATCATAAAAAAATACGTTCTATAATTCAGTGCAATCTGGATGTTTAGGTTTTCTACAAACTATGAAGAAAGCAGATATTTTGGGGTTGTTGAATAAATCGGGAGTACCGCTTCTTCTTAATATGAAGAGGGTGCCGGAGACCGTTGAGTAGGTAATAAAGCAAACTAAAATGGGGTTTTATGAACGCAGATGTGCGGTTCTTGCTTGTCGTGGTTTTTTTTATGTTTATACAGTGCCATGCGATGGAAACGGGTTCTTGTAGACCGTTTGGCATGGATATCGACTCTATTGAGGAGATGCCCAAGTATTGTGCGGAGCTGGTTAAGTTATTGACAAAAGAGCAGAAATATTGGTTAAAAGATACTCGATTGTTGCCGACTCCCACGCGCTATGATGGTCCTATTTGTACGCTTTTAAATGGGTGGGCGTTGCAGGGTAATAAGAAAAAATTGGAAGTATGGTATAATCCACAAGCGATTGATTCCTATAATATGAACTTTTTGTATTTAAAAGGGGTGTTTGATCCTTGTTTGTTGAAAGATATTGAGGGCAAGTATCGGCAAAAGATAGAAGAGCTGCAGCGCGGATGGCAGCGATTACATTGGCGAGCCTATGCATCGGGAAGATCCGCGAGCAATTCGTTGATAAAAAAAAGCGATGTTGAGGATGAACCCAAACTAATTCGGTTTTTAGGGAGTGCCTTTGGTTTGATGGCCCCACATTTTCAATGTACGCACTTAGATAAAGAGGAGATACTTCTTACGGTTAAAGTAGACCAGTGGGATCGATTCCAGAAGATATTTCGTTTACAGATTGATTGTGGAAAAGCGTTAAAATAGGTGTATATGGAGGTATCTATCTATGCAGAATAAATACCGACTTGTTGTTGCGGTGTTATTGTTAAGTACATCAGTTCGGCTTTTGGGTATGATATTTCCGTGCAAAGATAGAGGCGATATATCAACACTTAGAGAATGTGTTAAAGAGTTACAGCAGGGGTTACCCTGGAATAAAATAGCGCCTTGCTATCAGTTTATTTTATTAAAGGCTGCTGAGATGAATGGGGGGCTTCGTGTTCTGTGTGAGCATGCTGGAGCGGATGTATCATCTCTGAAGGAACCGGAGAGAAAAGCAGTGGAGAATGGCCGATTCTCTTTTCCCCACTACCACAACGATTGCCCGTCAGTTTTGTTTCCGGGTTCTGACATTTCTGTGAGATGTGCCCCGGGCCAGCTTAGAAAATGTGGCGATGCATTAAGAAAAAGGCTGGCAGAATTGGATGAGATTGTTCTGCGGCTACGGGAAGGAGTTTATTTGGAGCACGTTCCAGCGGATCAACGGGATGATGTACTCAGGCATTGGAAAGAACTGGAGATGGTGAAGCGCAAATATTTGGAGCAAGGGGTGAAGAAGTAGTACTGTAGCGAAGAAAATGTGACGGTTATTTTTATATCATGCAATAGATCTATTAAATGGAGGATACTATGCATAAGCCAGTTTTATTGGTTTTCAGTTTATTGTTAAGTTCATCAGTTTGTGTGGGTATGGAGGGATTTCCTAAGCATACTCCACAACCATCGGTTTTAGGTTTCAACCAAACTGCTCAGCCGCAACGGCTCGCGGATAGTCCAAAAGTGAGACGAAGAATCAGAGCGAGAAGAAAAGCTATTCTTGATCTCATTGCAAAAATTCGGGACGGGTATTCGCTTCCCGCAATAGTGAAAGGGGCTGAGCTTAGAAGGGCCCAGGCATATGGTTTGAGGGAGGAACTTGAGAAAGCTATTGCTGATCAGAAGAACTCAAACAGAAAAAGAAGGCACACTATTTAGTGTGCTGACGATCGTTTGGTTTTGTGTCTTGGACAATCTGCACACTCATCGCAAGGTGCTCACTGATCTGTTTTTGTACCGCTTCCTGATTGGCAAATTTAATGTACAGACAACCGCTGCAGATATCTTGCAAATTCTTGAGAACAGACTGTGTGAGTAGGGTGCTTTGTTTTAGATACCGAATCAGTTCCTCATCCGTTTTTCCTATCGTGCGCAGTTGGTATTGTGCATGCAGATACTGCTTGAGAATGCTCGTTATTGAAAAATAGCATTGCTTGCCAGCAGCCTTGGAGGAATATGTATTTTTTTGTAATGTATGCAGCTGTCCGAGAGCGATCTGCCACGCCGTTTTTGTTGGTTTGTTTCGTTCTTTATATTGTATGACAAGCCATGCAACGATGCTTCCTACGACGAGGACAGTTAAAGCAATAATGGTCAGATAAAACCACGTTGTTTGCCAGAAAGGGACATGCCAGGTTGAGTAGATGTCGTACAGTTCCAGTTTATTAATCTTCTCCATAGTTCTCTCCTAATAGCGCATACGCCGTCTGAAGAATCGAATAATAGCACCAATAAACGAGTCGTTATTTTCTACTTCAAGCAGACGGATGCCATACCGTTTAAATAACTTATTTTGTTGCACAAGACGCTCAGCAAGAAAGCCGTGAATATATTTTAATGATGTGTGGTGTGTATCGATAATGAGCTGCTCTCCTGTTTCACTATCGGAAATTGGCAAAAAACCAATAGGAGGAAGTTTTTGTTCTCGTTTATCAAGGCAGCGTATTGCAACAAGATCATACCGTTTGGCGATACAGGAGACATATGCAGGATCAATTGCATCATCTATGAAATCTGATATTAGAAATACGAGGGCGTCTTTGTATTTTAGTTGTGCAAGTTTTTTAAGTGCGGCGGTTATATTTGTGCGTTTACCTTCTGTTCGGTAGCCAAACACCTGTTTCATAATGGTGTGTACGTGATTTTTCCCCCGTGCGGGAGGAATATAGAGTTCAACGTTTTGTGCAAATAAGATCAACCCCACCCGATCTTTTCCTATACTCGTGACCAGGGCGAGCACACTTGCAATCTGTGCAATCGTATCACGTTTTAATACGTTATCTGAGCCGAGCATATTAGAGGCTGATACATCGACAGCTAGAAGAATAGTACGGCTTCGTTCTTCGGTATACTGTTTGACTAAGAGGGTGTTCATGCGAGCGGAAGCATTCCAATCAATAAAGCGAACATCGTCACCAAACTGATAGTTTCGAATTTGATCGAACTCAAAACCGGTTCCCTTCAGAGCAGATCGGCTATCCCCCACCAATGCACTACGTAGCAAACGGCGGGTATGGATCTCTATCTGCTTAATCTTATGCAGTATATCACCGGTAAGAAAACTCGATTCTGCCATAATGCACTACCTACAGTAATCCTTCTTTTTGTAAAACGTCCGGAATGCTAATCGATCCGTCTGCTTGCTGGTATGTTTCGATAAGGGCCACCATTAGTCGAGGCAACGCTAATGATGAGCCATTGAGCGTATGCAAAAGTTGATTTTTTCCTTCTTCAGTTTTATAGCGCATCAAACCTCTGCGTGCTTGAAAATCAGTACAGTTGCTACATGAAGAGACTTCATAATACTGCTTTTGGCCGGGAAGCCACACTTCAATATCGAAGGTCTTTGCTGCTTGGAATCCCATATCCTGGGCAGCCAGAAGTGAGATTCTATAATGAAGATCTAATTTTTGCAATATTGTTTCGGTAGTTGCGATTATGCGATCAAATTCTTGGTCTGAATTTTGTGGCTCGCAGAGTGTAAATAGTTCAACTTTTTCAAACTGATGAATACGAATCAGGCCTCGTTCATGAGCGCCATAGGTTCCTGCCTCACGTCGAAAACAGCTGGTCCAGCTCGTCATGCGCACCGGAAGCTCTTTTTCCGCAAATATATGATCACGATACATGTTGGCCAGATTAACTTCAGAGGTGGGAGTGAGATATAAATTATCTTTCTCGATGCTATATACATCCTCTTTAAATTTTGGAAAATTTCCCGATACTTCCAACGATTTTTCATTAACGAGTACGGGAGGGAGCACGGGGGTATATCCATGAGAAATGTTATTTTTGAGCATAAACATAGCAAGCGCGTAGAGCAGCTTAACTGCATCCCCTTTATAAAGAGCAAAGTTACTGCCGGCTAATTTAGCAGCGGTTTTAAAATCGATCCAATCAAGTGCCTCCACGAGGTCAACGTGATGTTGTATGTTGAATGAAAATTGAGGTTGTGTGCCTACCTCCTTAATAATCTTGTTATCTTCTTTGCCTCCAGCAGGGACATCCGGCAATGGAAGATTTGGACACGCAAGGTAGAGTTCCTGAAACTGATTTTCAAGAGCTTTAAGATCAATTTCTTGTGTCTTGAGCTGTGCGCCGATCTGTTTTGATTGTTCCTTGATTTCGTCGGTGATACCGGATCGTGCTTCCTTGACCAGTCCATTTTTTTTATTACGGAGCGCTTCTACTTTTTGACGAAGATCGCGTAGCTTTAGATCAAGCTCATAAAGAAGGTGTCCGTCAAATGAGGGATCCTTCTTTTTAATCAGACCAATCGTTTTTTCTGGTTCGTCCCGTAGTTGTCGAAGATCGATCATAGAAGGTCCTTCTCTCTAGTAGAAGTTTAAAACTGCTTATGTATTTGTATACCAACATCGTATCGAAAAATGACAATGTTGAAAAGAAAAGGCTGCACAAGGCAGCCTTTTAAGTAAGAACTTTTTGATCAAGCAAATTTATTTAACCGTGTTTCACTTTTTTTACTGTTTCGCGGAGGTTTTTACCTGCTTTGAAACGTGGAACGCTTACTGCTGGCAAGTTGATACGTTCTTTTGTTGCAGGGTTGATACCTTTGCGAGCGGGACGGTTTGAGAGCCAGAAGCTACCGAATCCGGTAATTGCTACTTTTTCTCCTTTTTTGAGCGTTCTGCCGATGATGCGTGTGAGTGAATCTATCACACGTGAAATGTCTTTTTTGCTGTAGGTGGTTTCTTCGCTCAGCTCACTTATTAATTCGCTTTTGTTCATTGTAGCTACTCCTCAAATAAGGTTATTAATACACTATAACTTATTACTATAAATGCGATTTTTTATAGATCTCTTGAGTAAGATATAGTAATTTCATAGACGTTTGTCAAATATAATAAACCTTTTTTCGGGGCGATGTTTTTATAGAATTAGAATCTATTTTTTTAAACTCCAATATTTCTAATAAGGAATTATTGTGCTTATAGATACGCATTGTCATCTAAATATGATGGTTAAAACTGAGTTCGATATACCGATGATGCCGGAGATGATTGATACGGCGAATAAGGTCATTGATGAAGCGAACGAGTGGGGAGTAACCCGGATCATTAATGTGGGAACCAGTGTTGTGGAAAGTCAAAATTGCGTACTGCTTGCCGAACGGTTTGATACGGTGTGGGCAACGGTGGGGATTCATCCGAATGACGGTACGGCAAAATGGAAGAGTGATTTACAAGAATTAACCAACATGATAAAAGGGGCGTCACGTCAAAAGATTGTGGCTATTGGTGAATGTGGGATCGATCGTCATTATCCTGATTATAATTTGCAGCAGCAGTTTGATCTGTTTCGAGCGCAAATCGAGTTGGCTCTTGAACATGATTTGGCAGTGGTGATTCATTCGCGTGATGCATATGATGAAACGTTACGAGTGCTCGAAGAGTATGTAAAACATGAACCGCGCGCAGTGGTGCATTGCTTTTCGTACGACAATATGTTTGCCGAGCAGGTGGTTGAGTGGGGTTTATATGTAGGCCTGGGTGGGCCGATTACCTACCCGAAAAATAATGAGTTGCGTACTGTTGCCAAGCAAATAAGTCTTGATCATATTGTGCTAGAAACTGATGCCCCTTTTTTGCCTCCTCAGGAGATCCGGGGCAAGCAGAACCACCCGAAATATATTAAGACGATTGCTGAGTATCTGGCAGAGCTTCGAGGGGAACCATTTCAGATGATTGCAAACACAACGACCAAAAATGCGCTGAAACTCTTTGCAATTGGGGAGTAACCGTGACGGAACGGCCGGTTCGGGGTATACTGAAATTCCCTAAAATATTTAATACGTAAGGTTTTTATGAATATGTATATGATCAGCGCCTTTGGTTTATATTTTTCCACGCTGATTGGCATTGGTTTGTTTTTTTATAAACGGAGACAAACAGCGCAAGAGTTTATGCTCGGTAATCGGTCGGTGAACTATTGGGTGACCGCGGTGGCTACACAAGCGAGTGATATGGGCAGCTGGCTGTTTATTGGATTTCCCGCCGTGATCTTTACCTATGGTATGTCGCAAATATGGACTGCGGTTGGGTTGGTGGTTGGTATGTGGTTGACGTGGACGTTTATTGCGCCAAAAATTCGTGAAAAAACCGCATCCCTTGATGCACTCACGCTTCCATCCTATTTTGCCTATCGTTTTGGGGATAGTTCTGGCATGATCCAGCTGTTGAGCACTGGATTTGCTCTCATGTTTTTCCTTTTTTATATTGCATCAGGATTGATTGGATTGAGCCTGATATTTAGTTATGCATTTGGGCTCTCGTATGAAATGGGGATCGTGAGTAGTGTGCTTACGGTGGTGGTCTACACGCTGATTGGAGGCTTTGTGGCTGTTGCCTGGTGCGATTTTTTTCAAGGCTTATTTCTGCTTGGTATGATTGTGCTTGTGCCTGCCTATGGATTGTTTTCTATCGGTGGTGTGCATTCAATTATTGAAGCAGCGCAGGCGAAAGGGATTTCTCTTTCGTTAATAGCTTCTCCAAAAGATACGCTCAAGGCGATCTTTCTTGCGGCCAGTTGGGGCCTTGGCTATTTTGGTCAACCCCATATTTTAGTGAACTTTATGGGTATTGATCATGAGCGCAACATTAAACGGGCGCGAAATATTGGTATTAGTTGGCAGATCATCGTACTTACGGCGTCCGCATTGATTGGATTAGTGGGAATAGGTTTTTTTAGTTCTGGTATTGAAAATCCTGAGCTCGTGTTTCCTGCCATGACCATTTCTCTCTTTCATCCGTTCGTTGCTGGCCTGATTCTTTGTGCGGTATTTGCCGCTACGCTTTCCACCATGGACAGTCTGATTTTGGTGGCTGGTTCATCATTGGCAGAAGATATCTATAAAAAGTTTTTCGACCAGACTGCATCATCACAAACGATTTTGTTTGTTTCTCGAGTGGGCTCACTAGCTGTGGCTGCGGTATCGCTTGTTTTGGCATGGCAGAGTAGCAGCACCGTCTATGAATTAGTGAACTATGCCTGGTCCGGATTGGGAAGCACGTTTGGCCCGTTGGTTGTGGCTTCATTAGTGAGTGATAAGGTGACGCCTGCAGGAGCAATTGCTGGAATTTTGGTAGGTGGTTGTACGGCAGCAATATGGCCGGCTTTCTCAGATTTATTGCCGCTTGTTCCCGGATTTGCTTGTGGGCTAATTGTGGTGGCAGTTGTCTCGTGGTTGACGCAACCGAAATAGCGCGTTATTGCTTTTAAAATGGGGCAAAATAGGCTATTATAGACACATGTTTTTTACTCGTACCATATGTGAGAGGGAGGTTATGCGTTTAGTACTTTGTTACCTATCTATGTTTTGTTTGATGTTTTCCATGGCAGCCTATGGCATGGAGGGAAGAAATATCTTGAAAGAGGTCGAAGACTGGTTGCAAAGTGCACACTCTCTAGAAGAGCAGGTGAATTGCGGAGAATTAGATGAGGCGTTTCTGTCTCTTACGAGTATCCGAAAAGTGGGGAAGAAAAAAAAGAAGAAATCGGGGGGCAAGAAGAAGTCCACAAGCCGAGGGCATGCAAAATCATCGAAAATAAAGAGGAAAAGACCAATTGAGAAAGATGTTTCCGATGATCCGTTACTACAAAAATTGTATGTGCATTGGGCTACAGTAAGCGACGTGCGAAAGAAACCTGTGGATGAAAAGGTTGTTCGTGAGATCAGGAGGAAATTTCTCGATAGATCGGATCCCGAAGTTATAGGTCGTATTCTTCAGGCGTATATAGTGCGATATGAGAAAGAAGCAAGCAAAGCTAGCGGTGAGCTCTATCATAAGCGGATACAGTACTTTGGTACGCCTATGCATCTCGTTCATGATAATAAAGCGTGGTATTTGTTTGGAAAGCAACTAGACACGAGGCTTTTTTGTGGTTTTTTTCGCACTATGCGAAATGGTGTCAGAAAACAAGGGGGAGTGGCGCTATACTTATTTCCATACAATGAAGAAAAGGAACGTGGGTATTTTTTCATGGGAGAAATGATTGGTGAACGGTTAGCTTTTTGTAATGTTATTGGAGCGAAATCTTCCTTTGGAGGATACTGGGACTATGTTGAAAAAGATGTTGAATCACCGGCGCAGTATCTGCCAACCCCTATCAAGCCAAAGATGGGAGATGGCACCTACCACAAAAAAGAAACTATTCATGAGAAGGGCTTCGCGCAGTTGGGGAAATTGCAACGAAAGACCGTATCCGATGGCCAGCGGAACGGCGATTACAAACCATAATTGGTGAAAAATTCCGCGATGCTTTACGAGCAATGGTATGAGTGAGAGTATGCTGATTACGGCAAGTTGCCGATAATGGTTATTCAGCGCAAGTACAACAAAGAGCACTAGCATAATCTGATAAAAGTACTTTTGCCCTTTACTTTTAATATCCACATCAGGAAAAAGTGATCCGGCAATGGTGAATAGCAGCCACTCAAGCATTGTTAATGCAGACGGGTGATAGTGGGGGATGGCAAAAAAGATGATGAGCGCGAATGCCACAAAACCTCCCCGTATATGTCCTCTATAATTCGCCATTGATTATTCCTATATCAGACGCACCAACTGGGTCCCTGGGTAATAAAATGATAAGATACGTCTATAATTCCATCCATCACGTACCATCTCACGTGCACCCCATTGGCATAATCCAAGGTGATGTCCAAACCCTATTCCGTCAAAAGCAATACTGTTTCCATCCCTTTTTACCGAAAAGCAGAAACTTTTAATCGCTTTGAATGCAGTATAAAACTGTTTACCCGTTACTCTTTGTTTTGATTGTCCATTGTATAACTCCACTTCCTGTACGAGCCCTGCCTTATCACGTTGTGTGATTGCTGCATCGTGTATGCTTGCGGGTGTATCCAAAAGATGATCTATTTGTTGTTGAAACTCATCCAGTGAAAGATTCGCTTTCCAGTTATAAATCCAGCAACGTTCGCAAAGGGTGCAGGCATAGTCGCGTGCTAAGTAGGGTGCTTTTTCAAATTCAAAATCCTCAATATCGGCCGGAATGATCCCGCCGCAACAAGAATCAAACATAGTAAGGGCCGGTTTATTATCATACATAAGGAACATCCCCCGCGTTTGTTTAATAGCGGTGCTGATGCTACGTACCACATGCATTCCCTTATAGGTTTGATGTTCATTTGTGTTTTTCACATGATAGGGCAATCGGTTGATAGGGAGATTTGTTTGTGCCTGATAAATCATAGCCATCACATAGCTGCGCGATACGATGGAAAATACTTTATTTACTTCAACCGGCCAGCCGGGCCAGCTTTCGGTACGAAGTACTGCATGTACGTACTCTTCTAAGTCAACATGATTAATCAGTAGAAGTCGCTGTTCATAGCAGATGATGCTAAAAGTGCCATGATATTGCTGCTCGTTAATAGTGGCATATCCATCTAAGGGGAGTATATGCAGATTAGTGGTAGGGCACTCTTTTTCATTCAGGAGTAGTTGATTGTTCTGATACTGGATCGTTAAAGTATCTTTTTCACTGCGCCATTTGAGATCTGATTTTTGTGGTTCATATAACACAAATCCGGTACCGCTTTTCATCTGCCATGATGAGGAATCATCCCCTGTTTTTTCATCAATAAGTACGCGAACGGTGTAACCAGTGGAAGGGCGGCTGTTTTTAGCAAGAGTAGGTGCTGGGTGAAGTGGGATTGAAACGAGTAATGATGCTCCTATCACTACAGCGCGAATGATCACTACGCATATCCTTTTTACTGCCTATAATGAAATTCCATGTTTCTGCAGCGTGGCCATAAAAGTGCGAGGGACAGCTTTTTTACTATCGATTCCTTTATTTGCCATTGCATCTGCTTCAACGTTATCTTCACGCATCACGTGCATGATTTTGATAGTATAGGCGCTCAGAAGTGATTGTGCTAGAGCAAAGAGAGGTTTTAATCCCTCATTCTTAATTTTATACGTACCGGCCATTTGTTTTACGAGTAGCTCAGAATCGGAGGCGATACGAATAAGATCGTTTGGTTGTGCATACCGGTGCACAAAAAAGAGGCTGAGAAGCAGAGCGTAATACTCAGCTTGGTTGTTGGTTTTAATACCAAGATAAAACCCTTCACGGCTTACTACCTCTCCATCCTTTTTCATGACGATACCTGCCCCCGATTTGCCGGGATTATTTCGAGAAGCGCCATCTATATGAATCACCCAACTATGCGGTTCTTTCTTCGTGAAAATGCTTTGTTGTGCTTGATCGTCACTTTGCCGATTCATCTTCTACCTGTTTATCTTGCATTGCTTCTCGTGCGTACAGTAAGCGGAAACAACCCTTACACTGTACGAGTGCGCGTCGATTCAAACGCAGAAGTTCCTGATCAGGGATCGTATAAAAACAGGCACTACATCCACCTCGCTCTACGGGAACGACAGGGTTTTCTACTTGCATGCGCATATGGCTGTATTTATCAAGCCAATCTTGAGGAATGCCAGATTCTTTTGTAGGCCGCTCATTTTTCTTTTCTACAAGTTGTTGCTGCAAGCCGGTGATTTTTTCTTGCTGATCATGAATTATTTTGTGCAACTCTTCGATCTTGGCGTTGTAGGCTGTTTGTTGTTCGGTGAGTTCTTTTTGTGCGATTTCTAGCTTATTCCAAATGCTCATGAGCGTTACTTCTCCCTCATGTTGTGCTCGCTTGAATCGCTCAATTTCCTTTTTGAGGGCTTGATGTTCCTTGGCGTTGCTGACGCTATCAAGGCGATCTTTTTGTGCTTTTTCCTGTTGATCCAGCTCTTTCATTTCCAGTTCTTGTGTATCCACCATTTTACGCAACTCATGCACATGTTGTTTGAACTGGTCCAACCGACCAACTACCTCTTGTTTTTCAGCAAGATGTTTTTCGGTGCTTTGTTGAATCTGAATGATTTCTCGATGAACGGTGCGAATATCTTGATCAAGTGAGATAAGCTCAATAAAGGCCTGAAATGGATGATCACTCATCGATGTCCTCTTTTCTGTTTGTACTAACATTGGCAATTCCCCATCAATCGCTATAAGAATATTATGATGTCATCTCTTGTTCCAGACGCCGTGCATAGTTATTTCTATCTACGGTCGGAAGACATGGACTGAACAAGGCCGCGCCAGGCGTAGCCCGTTAGGGCGAAGACTGGTGGGCCCACCAGGATTTGAACCTGGGACCTCTCGGTTATGAGCCGATTGCTCTGACCAACTGAGCTATGGGCCCGCTCATGACATAGGTTAATTTAAAAGATCGATATATGAGTTAGTTTAGTCTAAAAATAGCTTGATGTGAAGGAGAACCAGAAAAAGGGTCCTTACGCAACTACGGAGTTGGTGGCAATGGTTTTAAATGTTCGGGACAGGAAAATGGGGGATTAGTGCCTGGTTGAAATTCCTCACCATGTTGTTGTGCCAATGATAGCCGATACGCTGTTATGGCCGTTTTCCCCGCAATGATAGTAGGTAAGCGTGTCTGTCCTTCATCGGGCCTTTCAAATTGTTTATCGGGAAATGCAGTAATGGGCACTGCAGATTCAAACGTTAGTGTTATGCCGAGAAGTGTATTGGAAGCGCTTGAGGTTGGCAGTTTGATCCGTTTTTCATGCCCGCGCTCCCTTTGAAGGAGCTCTCTAATTAATACAAACGGTGCGAATATTTCTTCTCCTCGATCAAGCTTATAGGAAGGGTAGTGGGCTAATGCTTGAAGACTGGGAGCATCTTTCTCCGAAAACTCACTAGCTAACGCTTGATAATCTTCAGCAAGTCCATTCTTCATAACAATCATGTATTTTGTATAAGTTGCTTCTTCTTCCCGTTCCATCGCATGTGACAATGAAGTTGAGAGAAGGAGAATAAAAAGAGTTGTATACCGTGTAACCATATCTACTCCATTCCGTGGTTAAAAGGTGCGATGAAATTTTAAGTAGTGTATGGCAATTATGCTGGATTGTAAAGACTATTCTACTACGCCAAGGCTTCGAAGAATTCCGCGTGATACAACGGATTGAAAGCCGTTGAGCGCTTCATTTCCTATTTACATACAGCAAGAAGTCCATCAAACGGACACTGTATCCCCATTCATTATCGTACCAGCCAAAAACTTGCCCCATGTTGTTGCCAACGGTTTTGGTGAGTAATCCATCGATGATCACGGAGAAGGGTGAACAGGAGTAATCACTTGAAACTAAAGGTTCCATGCTCAAGCTTACAATGCCAGCCATGTTTGATGTAGCAGCTTTTTGAAACTGATTATTAATTGTTTCAGGGGTGATCGGTTTACTTGTGCTGAATATAAGATCCATAATTGAAACTTTTGCTACCGGTACTCTTATGGCGGTGGCCTTTACTTTTCCTTTTAGTTCCGGCATCACCTTATCAAGCATTTTGCTGGCACCAGTGGTAGTGGGA
>JAUUXD010000056.1 GCA_030588705.1 bacterium
GTTCAACCAGATGTTCCATGAGTAAGCTGGTTTCAAAGCAGTTCATAATCAGAATGTCGATGGTTGGCAATGATTCCTCAAGTGTGGCCACGTTTACGGTGAGCTGACTCGATCCGGGATTAACCGCAACCGGTTTTTTATGTTGTTTGGCAAGTGACGTGATAATCGGGAGTAGCTTGGATGATTGCTTGCTGAGCGAGGTGATATACAGTTGATCGCATGATTCTATGGCCTGACGTGGCAGTTCATCCTCTTTGATCGTGAGATTAGCACCGCGATACACCAGAATAACTTTTTCTCCTGATGATGAGGGGATAATGAATGAGCGCCCCGTTGGGGCATCCTTAGAATGAACAGCAGACGAGACATCGATATTTTGCTCGCTGAGCGTATTGATGATCTCATCTCCTTCTAGGTCTTTCCCCACCTTGAAAAAACTGCTGACGTTGAATCCTTGTTGCAAAAATGAGCATGCTGAGTTGGTACCACCACCCCCCGTTGCGTGAGGGATGGCATCAAGTTCTATTTTCTTTCCTTCCTCGAGCATGATGTAGGATATTTCAAATCCTTCGACATCAAATGTCATTGATTCTGGATTTTTATACTCAAGAAAAAGATCGCGCATGGCAGCGCCAATGGTTAGAATTTTCATTGAATTCAACTTTTATTGGCATCGGCGATTATGGTGGCATCAATTTCTTTTTCGGGTAGTGGATCTACTGCTTCATCTATTACGGTATCTACTACTTTCGCAAGTACTCGATCAATCACTTCATCGGCGTGTTGCACCCAAATAATATCAATACCTTCGGTGACACTGTCCAAATCTTTCAGGTCGTTCCTATTCTTGTATGGCGCGATGACGCATGAAAGGTTGTTTCGTTTTGCGGCTAATACTTTTTCTTTCAGGCCGCCAATAGGCATAACTTCTCCGCGCAGGTTCAGCTCGCCGGTCATAGCAAACTGGGCGCTGACTGGTCGTTTGGTGAGAGCTGATAGGATTGAGGTGAGCATGGTGATTCCTGCTGAAGGGCCGTCTTTTGGAATAGCCCCTGCTGGTACGTGAATATGCAGATCATGCGTTTTGAATAGATCGTTGTTGATGCCAAATTTCTCCGTGTTTGCTCGCGCATAACTGACGGCGGCTTGTGCTGATTCTTTCATCACATCCCCCAGTTGCCCCGTGAGCAGCAGTTTGCCCGATCCTGGCATGAGCACTGTTTCTATTTTGATGATGTCTCCGCCATATGGGGTCCATGCCAGTCCATTAGATATACCCACTTGGTCTTTGTGATCTGCGTCTTCGTCGAGAAAACGTTTTGCTCCGAGATGATCCTCAATATTTTCGGTAGTAAACGCGAGATGCGTATTTTTTTCTACCAATGAGCGAGCTTCTTTAGAACAAAGTTTTCGCAGGAGCCGTTCAAGTTGGCGAACGCCAGATTCACGCGTGTAGTTGGCAACCATATCAGCAATTACTTCATCAGGAATAGATATTTTTGAGCTATCGAGGCCGGTATCGGCAATAGCTTTTTGAATAAGATGCATTTTGGCAATGTTGACCTTTTCATCCAAGGTGTAGCCAGAAAGCTCGATGATTTCAAGGCGATCACGTAATGGCTCAGGAATCGTTTCTAGATTATTTGCCGTTGCGATGAACATTACCTTGGATAGATCGAGCGGTATACCCAAATAGTTATCGTAGAAGGTGTTGTTTTGTTGTGGATCGAGTACTTCAAGCATAGCTGCTGAGGGATCGCCACGGAAATCAGAACCGATCTTGTCGAGTTCATCAATTACGATTAGTGGATTACATGATTCTGCTTTGCGCAGTGCTTGCACAAATCGCCCTGGCATGGCGCCCACGTAGGTGCGGCGATGGCCACGAATTTCTGCTTCATCTTTTACGCCACCAAGCGATATTCGAGAATATTTGCGTCCTAAACTTTTGGCGATTGATTTGCCGAGGGATGTTTTACCTGTTCCAGGAGGCCCCACAAAACATAAAATAGGGGCAAAGCCATCCTGTTTTAAATTTCGTACGGATATGAAATCAAGAATACGTTCCTTGATCTCTTTTAGGCCGAAATGATCTTCATCAAGAATCTTTTTTGCGTGAGCGATTTCGAGATTGTCTTGTGTTTCAACTCCCCAAGGAATGGCAAAGATCCATTCCAGGTAGTTGCGTGTAACCGTTGCCTCCAATGAATCCGGAGCGGTTCGCTCGAGCCGGCTGATTTGTCGGCTGATCTCTTCTTTTATTTCATTAGAAACCGGAAGGGCGGTAAGTTTTTCATGCATCTCTTCGATCTCTTCAAGATCATCCTCTCCGAGCTCTTGTTTGATGGCCCGTATCTGTTCACGCAGATAATATTCTTTTTGAGCGCGATTCATCGCATCGCGGGCATTGCTGCGAATTTTTTCTTGTATTTCTGCCACTTCAATTTCTTGATTGAGATGCAAGTAAATAGATTCAAGAAGCTCTTGTTGATTTTGAACTTCAAGAAGTTGTTGACCTTGCTCTACGGTGAGATTGAGATGGGAAAGCACAAAGTCGGCGATCTTTTCTGGATCCTGCATCTTAGAAAGAATGATATGAAAATCCGGGCTGAACGAGTGGCCAGCGGATGCCATTTTTTCTGCTACTGCCTTGATGCTGCGAATTTGTGGTTGAAGAAGTTCGGGATCGGTTATCTCAACATCGATCGGTTTGATATGCGCTTGCAGTATGTCATCATGCGTCACGATATCTTGTGCGATTCCTTTGCCTACTCCTTGCACTAAAATTTTGATACCCCCCTCAGGGACCTTGATTAAGCGCATAATGGTGGCAATCGTTCCCACTTGATAGAGATCATTGGTGCCAATCGAATCTTGGGATTCGATAGAATCTTTGGCAGCAAGCAGAAAAATCAGCTTTGATTCCTCCAGGGCTTGATTGACCCCTTTGATGATTTTTTCATCCAGTACCAGCAACGGTACGATCATGTTTGGAAAGACGACGACATCCATGGTGGGTATAACCGCAAGCACCTCTGGAATCGTCTCTTGATTAGGATGATTAATAAGTGAGTTATTCATGTCCCCTCCCCCTTAATTAATTCCGTTTGATTTTTTTCAAGATTACTTAGTCAGTGTAGGGGATCAAGGGGAAGCATTACAATGATAATCCTTTAAAAAGGGGGGAATATCTTTTTTTATCAATGAAATTAAGAATTTGCCGATGCGAAATTGGAAAAATGGGCTATACTAGGGCGATCCGACACCGTTTACAGAGACAGTTTTTTAGGATCCACTATGGAACGATCCACGTTGGTAGCACGAGGTATCAAAAAAAGTTTTGGCACACAAGCAGATGCTCCTGTTTTAAAGGAGATAACCGTTTCATTTACGCAAGGAATGAGCTATGCGATCATGGGCGTTTCGGGGACCGGCAAATCTACGCTGATGCATCTGCTCGCAGGATTGGACACACCCTCCGCAGGTACGGTTTTTTTTAACGAGCAGAATGTGCATAAGATGAGCGTGCAAGAGCAGGCTTCTTTTTTGCGCAGTTCAGTGGGGCTTTTATTTCAGCTTCCCTATCTTATTAAAGAGCTTTCCGTGTGTGAAAACGTGATGCTGCCGGCATTGATTGCAGGCGGATCGCAAGCGAATTCTTTAAAAAAAGCTCAACACCTACTTGAATGTGTAGGATTAACACAAAAAGCCGATGCGCGACCCGGATCACTTTCCGGGGGGCAGCAGCAACGAGTGGCGCTTGCGCGCGCTCTCATTAATGAGCCAGCGTTCTTGCTTGCCGATGAGCCAACCGGGAATCTTGATGAGCGAACGGGTGCGGAGATGGTGGATCTTTTGCTGCGTTTACAGCGTGAATGGCAGATGGGGCTTATTATCAGCACGCATGATGTGCATGTTGCTGAGCGTATGGAGCATAGGTATCGTCTTCATGATGGGATGTTGTTTGATGAGGTGATGGTGCGGGAGAAGGAAGCATCTGAGGTAGTGCTGACGAGGTAGAAGGCTATTGGTCTTCAGATGAGTCTTCTGGTTCAAAAGTATCTTTTGCGAGGCGTGCTCTTCGTCTTTCTTGTCTTTGTGCATTGGCGGTTGTATGGCTCACGCGCCTTCTGCGTTGTTTTAATGCTGCAGCAAGCTCGTCTGGAACCTCTTGTGGTTCGAACGGAAGATTTTCTAAATCATCGAATCCGTCATTGTCATCAAGAGAAGCTAACTTTGGAGCTAATTTTTCTTGGAGTTGTTGTTTCTCATCAGCAGATGGTTTGTATACATACTCAGGATCATC
>JAUUXD010000064.1 GCA_030588705.1 bacterium
GTAACAGAAGAATCGGGAACAATGCGCTCATCTTGCGATGCATACGAAAGAGAGATACAGAGAGAGATCAGGAGGATAAGTCGTTTTTTCATGGCAAAGCCTTCACGGAATTAAATAACTAGTTACAACAGTATAAAAAAATAAACAAAAAAGGGAACCCAAACGGTTCCCTTTTTTTAAGTACTCGTTAATAATTATGCGATTTTTGCTTTCGGTTTTTGCGGAGCAGCTTCAGCTGTTCTTACTGATTTCGTGCTTTCTTTTCCACCCACCGTTCGCCCTGAGCCTGTCGAAGGGGCCTCTGTAGAGGCCTGTACCGTTTTGGCCGCATCAACAGGAGATGCAAAGAATTCTTCATTAATTTCTATGCCATATTCACCCTTCAACCGAGCCACTTCTTCCTCAAACTTTTTCATCGTTTTTTCTTTTTCGATCATCTGTTTGAGTTCATCTTTCACCTGATCTAATTCACGATATTTTGGCAGTTCTTTTTTAGTAGCAGCAACTACCCAAAATTCATTGCCTACTTTGAAAGCACTCAGCGAAGGAACTGATTTAATAGCTACAATTTTATCTCGAAGTTCCGGATCGATGCCCAAGCTTTGTTCGTTGACCAATTTGAAATCCTGCACCTTGTCAACAATACCAGCATCTTTGGCGGCACGTGCAATATCATTCTTAGCTGCTCGTGCTTTTACCATGAAATCATTTGCTGCTTTTTGATCAGCAAATGAAGCCGCTATTGCCTCAACGCCACCACGAGAAACAAGCAGATTTGGAATTGAATCTTTATTTTCATCATAAAATGCCTTGATCTCATTATCAGCAACATCAACAGAGAACGCATCCATGAAATAACGAGTATTCAATGCATCTTTTACCTGATTGAGTACCATTTCAAAATCTTGCTTGTATTTGTCGCTCGCATCAATCTTTTTATCAGTAACATATTTACGGATAATTTCTCTGCTTGCCATACCATCAACCAAGTTTCTATTCAGTTGTTTTTCATCCATCATCGCAATCATAGCTTGCAACTGAGGATTCGATGCCATCAGTTTCTGTTTTTCAGCATCAAGCATATTTTGCGTGATAAGCGGCTTACCCCCTATAGTCACCAACACTGCCGATCCATCAGTAGCTGGAGCTACCACTTCTGCAACCGTCATCGAATTGGTGGGTGCCTGAGAATCTCCCCCAAACTTTTCCTTCATCCAATCAATAAAACGACATCCTGGAAGCAAAACAAGCATTCCAATAATCAACAAATACCCAGCACTACGTTTCATATTTGTTTGTACTTTCACAACATCCTCTTGACGTTTATATAAAGGAAACAGAACTTTTCACTAGAACTACGGGGTAATGATACCATAGAATGAAAAATTCACAAATGCGTGTGCTAGTTCAGGACAGTAATTGTATTAAGTACTATTTATCCTCAAAAATCTACTGCCCAACCGCCATTTTGTCTTTTTACCCTCTCTTGCTATACTAAAATCATTGGTTCACCCTTTAAATAGAGGTTTTTATGAAAAAACTATCCTTACTCCTACTCGTTGCCGTGGCACTCGCTCCGTACACATCAATAGTTGGTGGCCTCAAATCTTTTAAAAAAAAGACATGGCCCCAAAAAATGATTAAAGCTCTGCACAAGAAACAAAAGAGCCGAAAAAACACGGCGGAAGAAGAAGAAATACTTAAGGCCTTAGCTCATAGCCTGAAACTTCTGGGATTCGGCCAGCCAAAGGAGCTACCGAGTTACCCTCGCCACCACGACAGCAGTAATTGACGCCGGCTTAGCTTTCCATAGCTCACGTGCTGCCTCTTTAAGTGTTGCACCAGTCGTCATCACGTCATCAACCAACAAAAGATGTTTACCCCGCATATCTGCGTTATTGCGCACAACAAAAACCTCTTTCATCTTTTCTTGCCGCGCATCAGCGGCGTAGTAGGTGAGATAGGGGGTCCGTTTTGTGCGCTTTAATAGATTCAACATTGGTTTGTGGCTTTCATGCGCAATCACCCGTGCAATCTCTTGGGCCTGGTTGTAGCCACGCCAAGCATACCGCGTCCAATGCAAGGGAATCGGCACAATATAATCGAAGGGAATATTAGACACATTACTCATGCGCCAGAGTAGCTTTCCCAACTGCACATTCGCTATCCGTTGTGAACTACTTTTGGCAAGAATGAGCGCCCGCAACGGATCTTCATATCTGCCTACCGCCAACACACGCATACGTTTTGTTTTCGTGACCTCGATCTCATGAGAAACAACCAGGTTAATCCGCTCAACGCATGGTTGGCACAGCACCGCATCAGCCTCGTCAAATCGTTTACAATACGCACAAAAAGGAGCAACAATCATCTTTTTAAGATAGGAGAATGTTTTGATGAACAATGAAGCCATTAAAAT
>JAUUXD010000002.1 GCA_030588705.1 bacterium
GCCGCTTGTTTTGCGTTGCCTCCGCTGGTGTTATATTAGGTCATCCCTGACCTTCACCATGATACCATTATACACCTAAGCATGGGATTTGTCAAGCCCCCAGGACACCATTTTACCGGCATTTTGCGCACAAGATAATACCGAACCGGTTCTGGCTCATATAATTTGGCAAGCTCAATCGGATCCACCACGTTGCCACGAGATTTGGACATCTTTTGTTTATCAACTTGTATCCAACCATGCACAAGAAGTTGTTTCGGCAATGCAAGATCAGCCGCCATCAAAAGTGCTGGCCAGTAGACCGCATGAAATCGCACAATATCTTTTCCCAGCACATGGAGCTGTGCCGGCCACCATTTCTCAAACATTTCCTTTTTATCCGAGTCACCATACCCAATTGCCGTAATATAGTTGCACAGCGCATCAACCCACACATACACCACATGCTTAGAATCAGCCGAAAAAGGAACCCCCCAACTAATTGTTGTACGGGAAATGCTCAAATCTTTTAATCCCGACTCCACAAAGCTCAACACCTCATTCATACGCTCGGAAGGCAAAATAAAATCGGCGTTTTCTTTGTAAAACGCAAGCAATTTATCGGCATACGCAGAAAGCCTAAAGAAATACGATTCCTCTGAAATCGCTACCGTTCCTCTACCACAGGATGAACAAGGAGGCGCTTTTTTGTCTTGGGTAGTTACATACGTTTCACATGGCGTACAATACCATCCTTCGTAACTGGCCTTGTAAATATCCCCGCGTTCCATCAGCTTTGCAATAAGCTCCTGGACACCCTTAATATGATACGGATCGGTAGTACGTATAAATTGGCTGTAGTCAATATGATAGAGATTCCAAACCTCTTTATAGGCAGCAATAAAACTGTCCACAAACTCCTGCGGCGTTTTCCCTGCCTCTTTGGCAGCTTGCATAATTTTTTGGCCATGCTCGTCAGTGCCGGTAAGAAAATAACTGTCGGAACCCTGCAGCTTCTGCCAGCGGTTCACCACGTCAGCAAGGAGCGTTGAATAGAGCGAACCCAAATGGGGGCGCGCCGTTCCATAATAAATAGGGGTTGTTACATAAAAGGTTTGTTTGCTCATGGGCATATCCCGTGCATAATCATATGAATAAGTCTGCTAGTTTCCAGGATACCGAAAACCAGAAGAATTAACAAGAAGGCCTCGGTTTCCCGAGACCTTTCACATCCATTTCGTAAATAATCACTCTACGGAATATTGCAACCACGCAGATCAAGCAATATTGTTTTAAGAAGCGCAATAACTGTTAGCGTAAGATTATTGATATCATCCGGCACATCAATTGCAGAATCTAGGCAACTTCCTATATCAGTAAGCTCACCAAGAACATCCGAACTGGATGCGCAGCATGCCGAAATGCCATCAACAGTAGATTCAATAACATCAAGCTGAGAGCGAACAAGCTCATCAGATGTTGATACCGAAATACTCTCAACCAGCGATTCAATAACATCAAGCTGTGAGCGAACAAGCTCATCAGATGTTGAAACCGAAATATTCTCAACCAGCGATTCAAAAACATCAAGCTGTGAACCATTCGAATCGCAGCAAGCATCAATGCCATCAACAGTAGATTCAATTACATCAAGCTGAGAGCGAACAAGCTCATCAGATGTTGAAACCGAAATACTCTCAACCAGCGATTCAATAACATCAAGCAAGGAAATAATGGCAGTATCATCAATAGAACAATCCCCTATTTTTTCCAGAATATCATGGGTCCATGGTTTTATCAGATTCGAATTATCAATCAAACTCTGTAACATTTGCACCAGCAACTTATTTTCACAATTCGAAGCTGATTTGCTATAAGAAACCCCGAGTAACCCGATACAGATAAGAAGTATATATTTTTTCATCACTACACCTCGAAATACGACCATAAAGATTTTATAAAATCTTATATAGGTCTACTATGCCGGGGTAACGAATGTCAACGAATCATGATTTTAATGCGATCCAAAGCTCTCGCATCTGCTGTTCAGGAATCTCATAATCAAAGAGGTGCAACCGAGAGAAAAGTGACGGAGTCGGCGTAAGAAAATACCGATTATCATCCGAGGTTATGTTACGCATTGCCGGGAAAAAATTGTACCGATCTGCATATTTTTTCATCACTTCCGGCCGATACACGTAAGAAAGGAACTGATATACCCAATCATCCTTCTTCGTCTCCTTTGGAATAAGCCACATATCCATCAACATGAAGCTTCCTTCCTTGGGCAAAAGGAATTTGATCGTATCGTATTCATGCATAGCGTGATAGATATCAGAGCTTATTCCCAATACGGCAGGAGCCGCTTGAGAAACCAAAAGATAGTCGGTCCGCAAATCGGTATACATAGCCACGCGCTTTTTTTGTCTGCGCAACAATTGCTCTATTTGTTTCATTTGATCAACAGTGATTTGTTTATTTTTACCACCAAAGAGATATAACGCTGCAATAGAGACAACCTCTCGCGCATCATCAAGCATACCCACATGAGGAGGGGAAACCTTCTCATCAAAGAGTAATGCCCAGCTCGCGTCTGGCAATCCATTCTTATAGTAGGTGGTATCAATGCCAACTCCATATATTTCCCAAGAATAAGGAATGGTGTATCTATTATCAGGATCAAAGGAAAGCCCCAAGAGCACCGGATATATATCAGAAAAATAAGGAATTCTCTTTTTATCAATTGGCTTTACAACGTTGGATGCAATAAGAGTGCGCACCGCGTAATCAGAGGCCATTACCAAATCATAATCTCCCATTCCCGATTGCATCTTAACCAACAGCTCTTCATAATTTTCAAAATAACTCAATCGAACCTTGATACCAGTCTCTTTTTCAAAGGCTTCGAAATGCTCTGCATCAATAACGTTGGGCCAAACCAACACATTAATGCTCTTTGAGGGAACTATCCGATCGATCAGCTCAGGAATGCGCAAAAATCCATACACCGCAGCCCCAACAAGCAGAAAGAGAATGATGCGTATGGTGGTTCGTGTTACGTCCATCACCACAGCCCTCGCTTTCTACCCGGCAACGCAAACATAATAAGCACCACGAGGCCGCTCATCAATAAAAGAACCGTAGAAAGTGCTCCTACTATCGGTGAGGATCCAGAGCGAATCATCGCAAAAATATACATCGGCAATGTTTGTGTCGAACCGCTTGCACAAAAAAATGACAGCACAAAATCGTCAAAGGAGATGATAAACACCAGCAATGCCGATACGAGTAATGATGGCGCTAATAATGGCAATACTACCCGATAAAAAGTTTGCCATGCCGTTGCTCCCAGATCCATCGATGCTTCCACATACCGCTTATCAAGTTCTTGGTATCGATCGTACATAATCGGCACCACATACCCAAGCCCCAACACCGTGTGTGCAGCAATAAGCGTGGTCATACTTAATGGAACATAGCTAAAATAGAATAAACTCATTAACCCAACCGCCAGCACAATCTCCGGTAATGCAAGATTACCGTAAAACAGTAAAAGCATCCTCCGCACCGTTCTCTGACTGCCAAAAAAAATAAAGAGAGAACTCATCGTCAAGCAGAGCGCTACTGAAGCTCCCGCAACAACCAGCGATGTTTGCAATGCATGCCACACTTCAGTTGAATGCCATAAAGCTCGGTACCACTGCGTGGTAAACCCCGTCCAATCAAAGCGCAGCTTATTGGCGTTAAATGAGAATATAGTAAGAACCGTTAGCGGAACATACAAAAAAAGATAGAAAGTCGCCACGAAAATCGGGAAAATATATCGACTCCACAAACCATACAACATCATAATTCCTACGATTTACGCAAAGAGTACAACCGGCTTATCACTATCACTAGGAGCAGTGTTCCAATCAACACCATAGCACTCAAAGAGGTGAATGCCGCTCCGGCATAATTGTTGCGCGCAGCCA
This sequence comes from bacterium, assembly GCA_030588705.1. Lineage (GTDB taxonomy): Bacteria > Babelota > Babeliae > Babelales > Vermiphilaceae > JAUUXD01. The sequence continues at coordinate 3,954 of JAUUXD010000002.1, forward strand.
AAAAGTAGTAGGAGATCAATGAACCAACCAGCATATATTTCGAGCCGCCCACCAGAGCCGGAATCACAAACTCACCAAAGGCAGGAATCATTACTAATAGAAGACCGGTTTTTACCCCGGGCATTGAATACGGAACAGTAATACGCCAAAAGGTTTGCCATGGAGTTGCCCCCAAATCCGCGGATGCCTCTAAAAGACGATGATCTATTTTTTCTAGAGTGCTATAGAGCGGCATAATCACAAAAGGCAGATAACAGTAAAGCATCACCAAAAATACGGCAAACAAACTGTTGGATAAAAGCAACGGCTCCTGTATAAAGCCCAGCCTTAAAAGCACCGTATTGATCAATCCGTTTCGTTCCAACAAAAAATACCAAGCATAAATTTGCACTAAAAAATTCACCCAAAAGGGAAGCGTTAAAAAAAAGAGCATCAGATTCTTAAATCGACGCACCCGCAACGCAATAAAATAGGCAACGGGATACGCACACAAAAGCCCAGTAATCGCAGTAGCCACCGCAAGAAAGAGTGAACGGGCAATAACCTTAAAATAGGTGCTCTCAAATAGGTTTCTATAATGAACAAACGAGATATTGAGCCATGAACTGCTATCGGCAACGCTATAATACGCAATAATTACCAGCGGGGCCACCATGAAAAAAAATTGCCAAACAATCGCCGGCAACGAGCTAACGAACGGTAACTCTCTGGAAAAAAGACGTAAAACTTTTCTCATCGCTCTAACAACACCACATTTTCTTTTTGCCAATACAAATACACTTGATCATCATAATCAATCGGTTCACGCTCAAAATGCTCTTCATTCTGCTCAAACACATGTACTATGCGATCATTCTTGAGCCGAACATTATATTGCGTGGACCGTCCGTGATACACAATCGCTTCCACAATACCAAGCCATTTATTGGAAAATCCTTCCATAACCGATTTGCGTATCTCAATCTTTTCCGGACGCAAGCTCATCAATGCAAAACATCCATCGCATATCCACCGTTTACTTTCTGGAACCGCCACCTCACACGTTCCCAACCCCTCAATTTCAAACTGAGCCGTTTTACCAACAGAAGTAAGCTTCCCCTTAAAAATATTCGTGGTCCCCACAAACCGAGCCACAAATGATGAACTCGGAAACTCATAAATCTCTTTTGGGGTTCCTATTTGTTCAACATTGCCATCGTCATCCATAATCGCCATATGATCTGCAACGGTAAGTGCTTCAAATTGATCATGCGTTACATACACAAACGTGGTTTTAAGATCGCTTTGCAAATCAATAAGCTCAATGAGCATGCGTTCACGCAACTTCAAATCAAGGGCCGCCAACGGCTCATCAAGTAAAAGAACTTCTGGCTCATTAATGATAGCTCGTGCCAGTGCCACCCGTTGCTGCTGCCCACCAGAAAGCTGATCGATTGGTTTATAAATCTGTTTTTCAAGGTGCACCGCTTTCAATACCTTGATCACCTTATGCTCAACAACATCATTTGCAACGTTCCGTATTCGCAACCCATAGGCAATATTCTCAAACACATCCATATGCGGAAACAAGGCATATTGTTGAAACACCGTGTTAATCCGACGCTCATTAATAGGAATATCTGTGATGTTCTCTTCCCCCAGATACACAGAGCCCGCATCTGGCTGTTCAAAGCCACCGATTAAACGAAGAAGCGTTGTTTTGCCACTTCCGCTTGGGCCAAGCAATGCAAAAAACTGGCCGGCCGGTATGGTGAGGCTCAAATTCTCAATAATCGTTTCTCCGTGAAACGATTTCGTAATATTCTCTAGCCGAATACTTCTCATTTCTTACTGCCTACTCGCGCAAACAACATTGGCACCACTACATCAGACAGGGTGCATGGAATAACCACTGCTACGATTAAAAATATAAACACCATGCCAATAATGCGATACCAATCAGTACACCCATGGGCCACCAAATAAAACATGGAGGCTAAGGAGCTGACCAAAATATGGATCGCATGAGAACTGACCGCATACAGCATTTGGCGATCACCATAATGTCTACTGATGGCAAAACCATTCACGATACCCGCAATCAAAAACGGTATCACATTAGAAAGTTCCGTCACAAAACAAAGATGAAAATGCATATCCACTCCCAGCAGCTTTCCACCAATGTAGGGCAGGATCGAATCGGAAAGCGTGCAGAAGATCATGGGAGAGACTATCCCCAAAATCAAGGCTTTTGTAATGTTTTTTGAAAACCGAAAAAATGCTACCAACGTACCAGTAGCAGCAAAGACAATATGCATAAAGTGAAAGCTGTGAAAAAGCTGATCCGATTTATGGCACAATGTCTCCACGGAGTCGCCGAAAGAAAAATAACTTACAAAGCTCAGCACAGTAATACTGAACGCGACGGAAAAAATGGCGTATGGCAGATGGCATATCAGCTCTCCCATTATTGAGTGCTGATGGCCAACGGCTTCTGTATTATGACCTTTACTCATATTATGTCCCAGATATTTTGAATTAACCGATGTAAAGCATCAATATAACAAACGCAGGGAATAAATAAAGACTCAAAATGCGTGACCAAACGTAAGGAACCAATTATAACTATGCTCGTTGGGCGCCTGCTTTTTCCATTTCCATGCCACATCAAATCGTAAAGGACCTATCGGGGTAAGATAGCGCGCTCCAAAACCAGTACCGGCTGCCACATGCTTAAGTTTGAAATCAGCAAACTGATCGCTGCTCAGCGCTCCAACATCCTGAAACAGCACAAATCCCGCATTTTTGAATAAGGGGATACGAAGCTCTGCATTCACATTAACCATCGTTTTTCCGCCACGAGGCACCACGCAGCGCTTACCCTTCTCATCAATGAAGCAACCAAGAGGAGGTGCCAAATCGGTGGCATAACTACGAATCGAATGAGAACCCCCCAAATAGAAGCGCTCAGTAGGCATAATTTCACAAAACTGGCGATGAAAAATATGGCCAAATCTCAAACGCAACGCAACCACCACAGAGCGGACGGGGAAAAATAACGAATGCTCAACAAGAAACTTTATGAAAAAGGAGTGGGAATATTTCGATTTTGCGGGAAACATTCCCTTGATATTAAACAACGAAAATGATCCACGGGTGGGATTGAGATTATTATCAAGTCGATCGATCATCATGGAAGGTTCCACAAAAAGAAACGGTACGCGCTTACCCAAAAGTGCCGCATCAAAGTTGATGGCCCTCGCAAGCTGATCGGCAAGCACGCTCGCATTATCCTTCAGCGTAGTTTCGGCAAATTCAAACCCAATAGTACCTCCCACATCAAGGGAACGCATTTGATGGCGCAGCCCTATCAAACCGCCCGTTTGAAAGACGGTGTAGATATCATTTTTACTTCCCACAAATCCTGGCTGTTCATATTTCGTGTCGTAGATTTGAAACGTACTATGTATCGGCAAGGAAAGAAGCCACGGATATTGATATTTAAAAACCAGCTCACGGTGAGAACGCGCAATGTCCACATCAAGACGAAGCTGATCTCCACACCCAAATGGATCTTTCACTATAAACGTGCCACCCACTTTGTAGGCAAGCCCAGTAAACGTTTGATACTGACGAATATGCTGCAGTTCAAACCCAGCACGAACACGTATTTCAAAGGGATCGTCCCGGCACAGCTTTACAAGCACCGGCCTCGTGGCACTATCAGATAATGAAATCGGGGTAAGGGAAACAATATCAAAAAGCTGCAAATTGCGTAGACGTAAAAATGATTGACGTATTTTTTCCTGATCCCAACACTGCCCCTCTTTATAGCGCAACTCACGCAATACATAGGGAAAGGGGAAAGCACTACTGCCCTGCACTACCGTTTTACCAAAACAGACCTGCTTGCCCGGATCAATATGCCACGTGATAATTGTTTTATCATCAACGGTTTGTAGTTCAGATTGTGCAGAAGCAAACAAATATCCCTGTTTTTCAAAATGAGCCATCAGCCATCGTTTTTGTTCCTGCATCATCGCAACACCATATGGCTTGGGCAGCTTGGAACGTTTTATCCCAAGAAACAATGGCTGCTTTTCAAGTTCCGGATAATCAGGAATCACCAAATCATGCACCATTGTACGATCACCTTCCTCGATAATGACCAGTAATGTGTAATGTGCTCCTTCCAACGGCACCAGCTCATGCGCCACAATTTTCATGTCCAAAAAACCTTCACACAAATAAAAGTCGGTCAACGCATCAAGTGCTTCATGTAGCTGACCATGATCAAAAAGCAACCGTTTCTTGAGTGAAGGAAAACAACGCTTTTGCAATAAACGAGACGTAAACTGATGCGCATTGCGTATCTCAACGGAATCAATAGTTGCTTGCCTTCCCTCTTTTATCACAAAAAAGGATCTATTGCCTTCATCACGTGCCTCAATTAAAATATCGAGAAACCCGCGAGCACGGTATGCCACTTTGAGCTCATCAGCCAATATCGACGCAGGAACAATCCATGCTGATCTGCCAAACTGCAAAATACGATCTAGAAGCTGATAATGCGAAAACGCTCTATTACCAAAAAAAATAAAGATTCGCCGTTTATTCAGATCAATTTTCCAGACAAGACGCACCGCCCCATCCGCCCGATACAACCGTTCGGACAGTTTAATGGAGGATTGAAGAAATCCACAATGAATCAGATACTGCCGTATACTCCGCGCCTGACGCTCTATAAAACTTTTTGCATATTTGGTGCCGCGCATCGGACGAATATATTTCTTATCAAGATGCTCCTCAATCTCCTTTATTTCATCGGCGGGAACTCCCTCGGCCCGCACCACCAAAGAAAGATCGCGCATTACAAAACGATCTGAGCGTTTGATCGTTGCATGGGCAACCACCGACTTTGTGCTGACATCACGAACAAACTCACTCGTTATTTTGGCATTAAAAAAACCGTCCCGAGCGCAAACCTCCTTAATTTTACGCATTGCATGTTCATGCTTGTCTTCATTAAACACATCGCCCGGATCCATCAAATAATATTGCTTATATCGGTCCTTATTTACCCAAATGCCGCTCACTTTGAACTTTTGAAATATCCACAATCCAACAAAATTGAAATGTATCCCTTTGCCCGCTCCGTCATCTTCAACGGTAATCGTTATCGTCTCAAACAGTTTTTTCTGAAATAAACGCGGAATTGCCTCGCACAGATCGGCGGAACTGATTTTGCTCCCCACCGGAAGATCCACCAAATATAAAAATTCCTCCTTGGAAAAGGCAACGTCGGCACTATGGGTAAGGCTACTCAATAGAATGGGCTCCGGAAGCAGTTCCTGAATAGTTTCGCAATCCTTTTCATGCGCAAGAGTAATGGTCTGTGCCTGCATAGGACAGAATAAAATCAGAAGAATGGCACAACAAAGAGAGCGTATAATTCCCATATATTTTTCTTGTAGTAATACACAACATCAATACCCCACAGCGAACCCACTGCAGGGTATGCAGTGTACCAAAAAGAGGGAATTTAAAGAAGAAAGCGACTCGCTAATCAATTACCCGAAACACTGATCGATAATCCTTATCTTTCAGGAACGGCTCAACCTCCATGCTATGAAGATCAAATTTTGTGGCTTCTTTGTGAATAAGATCAATAAAGTGATCAAGGTCTACAGCTGACCCACAAACCGTAATCCGTATTTGGTTATTTTTCGGATCGATCATCTGAGCCATACCCTCCAAACCGAGCTTTCTCGCGTGTTTTTGAATAAAAGCATACAAAAAATCATTCGACGAATCGGCGGTAAGGGCAATGCGAAGACATTTGTTCATTTCTACTCCCTTTTTACTGCTTCATTATGAGTATGATTAGAACATATGAACTAGACTTACCAGTAACAACGAGTACACTGTATACATAACAAAAAGCTAATGCAATAAAAATGATCGATCTGGACAGAGGATCCCGGTGAATTCAAAATCAATTCGTGTCCGATTTGCCCCATCTCCAACGGGCATTATGCATATTGGCAATATACGGACCGCCCTACTCAACTACTTATTTGCAAAACAAAAAGGGGGCACCTTTGTACTGCGCATCGAAGACACCGATCCACAGCGCAATTTTGATCCAGGAGCCAAAATAATCATCTCCGATTTAGACTGGCTCTCCCTTGCTTACGACGAAGGACCAGGAAAGAAAGGAGCTTACGCTCCCTACTTTCAATCAGAACGATCAGCGATCTATCAAGAGAAGCTTGATGAACTGAAAGCAAAAAATCTGATCTATCCCTGCTTTTGCACAGAGGACGAGCTGAACAAAAAACGGGAACGACAAAAAGCGCTCAAAATTCCTCCCCGCTACGATCGTGCCTGCCTAGACCTTTCTGAGAAGGAGGTCGCGGATCGCCTCTCAGAGGGAACACCTCATATTTGGCGACTCAAGCTTAATCACGATCAAGCGATCGAAATCACCGATCTTTCCCGGGGAGCCGTGAGGTTTGAGCTCAAAAACTTTTCTGATTTTCCCCTCACTAGAGCAGATGGAAGTTTTACGTTCATGTTTGCAAACTTTGTTGATGATATGAGCATGAAGATGTCTCATGTGTTTCGAGGTGAAGATCACCAAAGCAATAGTGCCGGCCAGGCAGCCCTCTATCATGCATTCAATGCGCCACTACCAATCTTCTGGCATATGCCCATGCTATGCAACCTGGATGGCAAAAAACTCTCTAAACGCGATTTTGGCTTCTCACTTCACGATCTTAAAAAAGAAGGGTTTTTGCCACAAGCGCTCAATAACTATTTGGCCATCATTGGCAGCTCGTATGAACAGGAGATCATGGATCTTGATGAGCTCACGCAGGCGCTCAATTTCGAAAACCCGCACACCACCGGCAAGATCAAATATGATGTTGAAAAATTACGCTGGGTAAATCATAAATGGATTGATCGGCTTTCCCCTAATGAGCTCACTGCTGCCGCCAAACCATTTTTGGCTGAAGCCTATCCACAAGCTGCCTCATTGGATGAAGCACAGCTTTCGAGCATGCTCCAGATAATCAAGACCGATCTGTATACGCTCAAAGATGTGGTATCTGCACTGCAATTCTACTTTGAAGCACCGGAATTAACGACTACTGCAATCGAAGCATGCGTGCCCAAAGAGAGTATGCCTGCGCTAGCAGATCTCATTAAAAAGCATCTCGGCACCATCGAAAATCCAGATGCATTCTTAGCAGCTCTCAAAACAGAAGCAAAAGAACTTGGCATACCGCTTAAACAACTGTTCTGGTTTTTGCGCTTAGCGCTCATGGGGCAAGTAAACGGCCCAAGCATTCATGATTTGATTGCAATTTTAGGGATTGATGAGAGCAAAAAACGCATTGAACGTGCGTTGGCAATTTTGTAGCTACAACTCAGCTACCGGCCAAAACAACTCCAACATGATTTGCGAGGTTTCGCCTTACGACATAGCTCGATAATATCATCGTGTCCCTGTTCATAGGCATAGTCTATAGCCTTTCTTCCACCATCCAACGGATTCTTCAATGATTGGTCTGCTCCTGCTGTAAGCAACTTGTTAAATGCATCCATATACCCGACATACGCAGCGATCATAGATGGGGTCCAGGTTCCATGCAGATCCCGTTTATTAACATCTGCCCCAGCATTTATCAGTTCTTCAATAATCCCAATAGATCGCTCCGACTTAATGGCATATGAAAGAAGGGGAATATAGCGCTCATCTAACCTTCCTCGTATGTGACAAAACTTACCCTCAGAGAACGCATTAACATCTGCCCCTGCCTCAATGAGCTTACGAACAATTTCTCTTGGGCCACACGCAATAGCATAGTGAAGAACTGGACAGCCTCCGTCCGAAAAATGCGCTCCCACTCGTTCGTTAACATCCGCCCCATCACTAATAGCTTTAGCTACTGCAAGCTCATCTCTCTTTCTCACTGCAGCAATCAATGGGCTATCTTCTACATAAGCACAACAAACAATCGAACCTGCAGCTAAAAGTAGTAGATATTTTTTCATACCGTTCTCCTTATAGTTACAACTCACCATCGATTAATCGATTCGGCAGCTTTTCAAGATCATGCACCATCTGCTCCCGCTCAAAATAACGCATTACTTCTAAAAATTGCTCCTCATATGAAGGAGCCACAAAAAACTCAAAGCGGCTTTCTGCAGGATCAATTGCACGATCAAAGCACAAATGTTCAAACATTTTAAGCGTTGCCACCACAAAAAGCACGTCTGGTTTGCGTATCTGAGCTTGATAATATGAGCAGAACTGATCCATGAGAAACCTTCAACATTGGCATTTATTGTATGTTTCTATAGTATAGGAAACTTATTATATCTGTAACCCTTTTTTAAAGGATGAACCATGGCACAGGAGAACGTGTCTAAGATAGGAGTAGTGACCGCGACAATTATTGGTATGAACGCAATGATCGGTGCCGGGATCTTTACCGCACCAGCAGCAATCGGTTCCTTTGTGGGCCCTGCAGGAATCATTGCCTACGTATTTGTCATAATTGCCGTCTGGTTTATCGCCCAATCTCTGGCACGTGTTGCATCACGATTTCCGCAAGAGGGTTCGTTTTACACATATGCAAAACAGTGGGGCGGCCATGCAATCGGATGCATTGCCGGCTACAGCTACTTAATCGGATTGTTGATTGCGATGGGCTTGCTCGCGCAAATTGCAGGTTCTTTCTTACACCATCCTTTCTTTCCCAATACGAGTAGCAGCACACTCGGCTTCATTGCATTGTGCTCATTAGTGGTACTCAATATGTTTGGCGTCGTTCTTTCAGAACTGGGCCAACAGATCCTGATTGTAACCACCACGTTTCCTCTGCTGGCCACCACGATTATGTGCTTCACCAAAGCAAATTTGAACAATCTCCTACCATTTGCGCCGTACGGGTTTCGCAACGTGATGCAGGCCACAAAAATAGTTATTTTTGGATTTTTTGGTTTTGAATGCGCAAGTTCACTGTTTTCAATTGTAAAAGACCCACAACGCAACGTACCTCGCGCACTCACCTACTCCATCGGAATCGTAGGTGGTATCTACTTACTTTTCGTGGGCTCAATAATTCTTTCCACACCGCTCGCCCTTTTTACCGACCCACGAGTGGCATTGCCGGTGGTATTGCAAAGCATATTTCCTGCAAATCCATGGATGTTGACTATCATTCATATCTCCATGCTTTCTGCGGTACTTGGCACCATTCATTCGATGATCTGGAGCTCAAGCGCCTTGATGGTTTCATTGCTCAAACAGGCAAATGGCATAAAGCTCAATCAACGAGCTGCAGTGCTCATCGTTGGATTCTGTATATTTTTAAGTTTTATATTCTTCAAAAATATCGATCTGTTCTTTTCGATGACTGCAATATTTATTATTACCGCCTACGTACTCTCCATGTTTACGCTCTTTACGATTAAAGAAGAACGCTCAGGAATAAACGGCCTCATGACTGTTGGCGGAATGCTTACTGCCGGGGTGATATTCTACTTTGCCTTTGAAGGGCTCGTACAACAACTAGTTTAAAGATAATGCACCCCGCTTATTATTCGGTGAGCGGGGTATTTTTTTCAGGACTCACCAAGGACCCCAAATAATAGAGCAAAGGATGAGCAACAATTGACGAACGAATAACAAGGATGGTATACGTTATTTCGAGTTGCGTCATGTCATAAAGGATGATTAATAATGATGATTACCCATAAACAGATTATACGAGCCTTCATCATAGCGTGGTGTTGTGCAATCAACATCCCTTTGTTCGGCCTAAGCTCTCTTGCAAAAAATGATCCCTATCCTGTCTACAATACGCTTGACCCGCATACATTTTTATACACGTATGAAAAGTTGAAAGTTACCGATCCAAAAAGTGCCGAACGCAAACATGACAACGTGGGCCTTTCTATCGCACCATTCGGGCAAAACGCTGATCGCGGACGTAATCTTAATGGCGTTAAAGTGCCACTCGGTGATCTGACTGGCCGCTGGAGCATGCTTGCCCTTATGTTTGGGCCAACTCCCACCGGAAAAACAATGGCTCCCACACTACAAACCGCTCTTACTAATCTATTTCCTGGCGTTGCACCCGGCGATCTAAATGATGGTTCAAAAATCGATCCTGCTCAAAATTTCGGTTTCTTCTCCGTTCCTCTCAAATATAGAAAGCGAGGGATCCGCTTTGAGCTTGCTGCCGATATTTATGCCGGCTTTGGGCTCAGCGTTCAAACAGGCATCGTGAGCATGACGCAAACAAGCACCGGATTCCTTGATCAAACAGGATGCGATGATTTTTCCTGCCCATTTGATCCGGTAACCCCCACCAGAGATGATGTGCGTACCTACCTCATGCATGAATGGAAAACGATCGCCAAAGAGATCCAATTGGATATCGGCTCATTCTGTGAAACATCAGTGGAAGAAGTGCGAATCAATCTATTCTGGCGACGCGGCTTTGAATTGAATCGTGATGAGGAGGATGAAAGCTGCCACCCACATTTTCTTTTAATCCCGTTCTTCATGGTGAGCGGCGGAGCATCTCCTGGTGATGAGGATCGAATAGTAGGAGGATTTAATAAAGCGTTCTTTACCCCATTTGGAAATAATGATCACAACACCATCGGTTTCACCGCTGGCCTTAATTTCGATTTTGTCGACACGGTTGAAATTGGTGGGGAAGTGGGCGTTACCCACTTTTTCAGCAAAAATTTTGAGAAGTTCCGCCTGCCAACGAGCGAATGGCAATCAGGCGTCTACCCATTCTTCACCGATGTGCGCGTGAGCCCCGGGTTCAACTGGCATTTTGGTGCCAAGATCTCCTCCTATCATTTCCTAGAATGCCTATCAGGGTATTTTGAATACATCCAAGTGCGCCACTCACAAGATAAGATTGAATTGAGAAAATGTGAGGATCAAGGGATATTTTTCCCTAATCAACTTGAGGTACTCACCGGATTTGAGGTGAAGCTCGTCAACGCAGCCCTGAACTACGATATCTCTCCAAATATTAACCTGGGCATCATGGGGCAGATCCCTCTTTCGCAGAAGAATGCCTACCGCAGCTCCACGATCCTCTTTTCCTTTGCCGCCACGTTCTAGCTTAAGGAAAATTTGTGATTAAGAATCGTATGATTATAGCCATATTGGCACTATCCTTGGGTATATCCAACTCAACAGAAGCCATCTCGCTCGGCAGTATATATCAAACATTCAAAAGTGATATGGAACACCTACTTAACCCCAAAAAAAAATGCTCCCAAGCCCAAAAGAAACGCATAGCAACTGAACTTTCTTTACTTACCTCTGGATGCTTGGCACTTGCAGGAGGAGCTGCAACTTTCATATGGCATCATACAAAAAAACTCAAGCGACGAAAAAAATCCGCGGAAGATGCTATATTTTCAACCAGAAGCGAGTGGAGAAACGAAAACACGAGACAGGATCAACAAAATAAAGAGAGATTACAAAGACAACTTACTGAGGCAAACAAAAACAATCAGGACGAACACGGCTTAACAGAACTGCATAAGGCTGCTGGAAATGGCTACACAGATAGCATGCAATATTTGATTCATGGCCTTAAAGTCTCTATAGAAATCTTGAATGACCAGCATTGGACACCACTACATTGTGCAGCGGCACAAAACCAACTAAATGCATTAAGGATATTAGTGGATGCTAAAGCCAATATGAATGCCATGGACCAATCAGGGACCACTCCTTTACACATCGCCATCAGAAACGGCAAGCCAGAAGCCGCAACCTTCTTGATTGAGCATGAAGCCCAATTAGACACTCAGGACAAAGCATGGAACACACCACTCCATTACGCTGCTGCAAGAGGTGACCAGGAGGTGGTAAAACTATTAATCGCCAGGGGGGCAACAGAAAAATGTAACCTGGCAAGCAAAAAACCATCCTATTATGCCCAAGACAAGAGAACTAAGGAGCTTTTTAGCCAGCCCCGGAAAACATAAGCGGATGTAAATGACCGAACTCAAGCAGGTTATACACCGTTAGACTTGGCTACAGGATCTATCAGGGAGTATCTCAAAAATCATACCGATGCCAAAACGGATAAACATCTCAAAGCCGAAAAGCAGAAACAGTTCGAAGCCGAACAGCGGAGAAAGAGAACCTCAAAATAAAGGCGCTCATCCGGGCCCTCTGGCCCCCCATCAAGCCCAAAACCGCCTAAAACTGGACAATCGATCGAAATGTGGGTAGAATTTACCCCTATAGATGGCAATTCTCTTTTTCATTCACGGAAAATGATAGTAGTACCCTAACCCTGAAAGGTAGTGATTTATTTATGTCTAAGAAGAAATCCAATATTGAGGTCAACGTAACTGGCCATATCGATAAAGCCCTCCGGCAGCTCAAAAAGAAGATTGAGCGTGAAGGAGTTGTCCGTGATATGAAACGTACCGTCTACTTTGAACCTGCCACACAAAAAAGAAGAAAACGTTTAGTCCGCGCCATCAAAATGAATATGATGCGCATCATCAACCAAGGCTTTTTTAAACCTAAGAACTAATGATTCGTTCCCGCGTAAGCGAAATTAAACACGCCCAAAAAGAATCTAATCTATCCCATAAGATTGCCCAGTTCTTCCTCCAGATCAAACAGGATGAACCAAAGCTTGAGGGGCTCTCTCTTTCTCGCGTTTCACTCTCGCCCGATAAAGGAACCTGCACCATATTTTTCTACTGTGCTGGGGGCCTCAAAGAGTATGAACTAATACGCCCCACGCTAGTCCTTTATAAGCATTCAATGCGTAAAGCATTAGCAGAATCTATTCCGGGACGGTACACACCCAACCTAAAATTTTCCTACGACCCGCATCGAGAAAAGCAACGGCGCGTGGATGAACTACTTGATAAGCTAAAAAAGGAAGGGAACGAGTAAGTGATTCTCTGGCTGATACTGCTCATACCGCTGTTTCTCTGCTGGGGGTCATTTCTAAATGTGGTAGCCTATCGGCTCATCAAAGGCAAAGATCTTCTTCATCGATCCAGATGTATTCACTGCAAGCAAATAATCGCTTGGTATGATAACATTCCTCTTTTTTCCTACGTGGTACTGCGCGGCCGATGCCGAAGCTGCTCCAAGCCAATCTCGTGGCTCTATCCTGCCATCGAACTTTTCACCACCGTGATGATGACGCTATTATATTTGCGTATGGAAAATACCTATTTTTTGGGCTACTTCGTGCTGTTCTCCGCGTTAATCGTTACGATACGCTCTGATTTGGAGACGATGCTCATCTCTCGCTGGGTCACCATCGCGTTGGTTCCGGTTGGTATCGTTATGAGCTTCACCGACACGATCCCGATCGCACCACTCAACAGTATGATGGGGGCAGCATCCGGGTATCTTTCATTGTGGTTTGTAGGCACGTTATTTTATCTCGTTACCCGAAAAGAAGGATTAGGCCAGGGCGATCTTGATCTCTTGGCATGCATCGGCGCATTCACGGGCATTGTGGGTGTATGGATGACCGTGTTATTGGGATCATTGTTCGGATCGATCATCGGAACAGCGGTTCTTATCTACAAAGGCAAATTTCAACGATACATGAAACTCCCCTTCGGGCCATTTCTAGCCTTAGGAGCAATCACTTACGTACTTTTCCAAGGACCATTATTGCGACTAGTAGGATTTTGGTAAAAAAACCCCGGACTTGCCGGGGCATTACATGATTATCTTCTTTTGCGCTTACCTGATTGCCTCTTAGCCTCTTTGAGCAGTACCTTACGTTGTTCCTGAATATCTCTACTCGATTTGCCTCCATGCTCATAGAGCAGAAGGTGGGCTAATGTGGAAGCTCTAAAATTCGTGGTTCCCACTTGCAACATTAGCGGCGCTTTTTGCGTGAGTAGATCTACGTGTTAGAATAAACATTAAAAAAAAAAAATAGGCTCGGCACCTGCATCTAGAAGTGCTCTCAGTATTTCTTCTTGTTTGCTACGTTTAGCCCCAGACCTTTTCTCAAGATCACCGAATTCATCATCAGAATGTACCGGTTCATGATCAACATGCACAGCACTATATGCTTTTACTGCTAGATGAAGCGGCATATTACCATCTTGATCACGACTATTGATGAGATAAGAATGGCCATGTATAATCCTCTCAACCAGCTTAGAGTTGCCTTGATTTATTGCATAGATCAATGTATTAAAAGAAGATTTTTCAGTGCCCATACCCAACCCTATGTGTGTCGTCATCATTAACCAAACTAAGGCAATAATTTTTTTATTCATCAGATGACTCCTTAAGAAAAGTTTGCGTAATATGAATACTGCCAATGCCAAGGTACCAAAAATAGCCTAAATTTCAATAAACCCTCCTCTACCCTGCAAGCGCATCCTGCACAATCGTGATTTTACTATTCTCATCAATCGTCAAAATATCCGGCTTGCCCTTTCCCATAATGTCTCCGGCAGCAACCGCCACAAAACTGTTCTTTCCCGCACTCGCACGCCCTAAATGGCTGCTTGCAGTGCCCAGCTTGCCAGTAAAATAGTTGCTCCCTTCAGAACCACCAAAACCATACGTGTAATAAAAGTTCTCGCCTGCACCCCCCCCGGAATACCCTTCCGGTTTCCAACCCACTCCTCCTTTGCCGCTGAGCACCGCTGAATAGGATCCTTGTTCTGCCCAATGCGCTTTCTGGGCTGCATAGATGGAGTTGAGATTCATGTACGCCTCGGCTCGTTTTGCCTTGGCCAAAAAACGCGTAAATGTGGGAACTGAAATCATCGCAAGAAATGCTATGATCGCCACGACAATCATCAACTCAATGAGGGAGAAAGCCTCTCTTTTCATCTCTTCTCCTGGAGTAAAGGTTTGGGAATGTGTTGGTAACACCGCAAGCATAGAGAGGGGAGGATACCCAAGGCAAATTTTTCTGAAAAAAGGTGACAAAAGAGAAAATCTATATACAGTTATTGCAATTTTGCCCCCACTACTTGAGGATCAAGTGAAGCGCTCAAGGTTTTCGCGCGAAATTCTTCGAAGCCTTGGCGAAGTAGAAATAGTACCATAGAGATGTTCCATTACTATGAAAGGTATCACTATGAAACAACTCTCACTTATTCTCCTACTAGCCACCTCATATTCATCATTTGCAATAGGGTTACCTCCTGCATTTCCCTATGGCATGAAGAGTAGTGAGAAATTAGACCCTACTATAAAAGCCAATCATGCAAGCCCATACCCAGAAAGGCACAAACCTCATAGCAATAGTCTCGATCTTTCACTACATAGAGGAACTTTTATAGAATTTGTTAGACTCGCAGCACGAGAGCCAGGAGAACCTCGTCCCCCTTTTGGTATGTTTAGACACTTTAAAGCGGTACCAGATGAAAACCATTAATCAAAAACGATTATTCGTAGCTATCCCCCTCCCACAAACCGTACGCGATGAGCTTGTACACATTCAAAACAAACTAAAAAAGTCTGAACTCTGCGAGGGGCGATACACCAATGCCACGCAAGCACATCTCACGCTCGTTTTCATCGGACCGGTTGATGCGGCAGAGGTTGATCCCATCAAGCAAGCACTCGGCACTGTTTCATTCACCGCGTTAACGGCACAACTGGGCGCCATACATTACTTTCAAAAAAATGAAGCTGTTCGCATTATCTACGCTAATATCATCTGCCAAAAACTTGCCGCACTTGCGAGCTTGGTAGCAGATACGCTCAGCCCATGGGCGGCTAAGGATGATCGGCCATTTGTGAGCCATGCCACGGTCATGCGAGTCAAAAAAGTGGAGGATACTCAAAAGCTGATCTCTCTCATACAAAGCATATCTGTTGAACCACACACCTTTTCCATCGATTCGTTCCTTCTCATGGAATCCGAACTAGGGCCAGATGGGCCGGTCTATCGTGAGCTGGAGAGGTACGCGCTACTTAGCTAAAGCCCCTTGATCTGCAAATACAAGTCACGCAAAAAAAGTTTGCTGCTTCCCGGCATCGGCAGTTTCTTGCTTGCCCCTTTTAAGATCGCAATCACCTTTTCCGCTTGAGCGGTTCGATCCGGAGCATCGCGCGTTATCCCTTTCTTATATTGCTTCATCCAAAAAGAAAGAAGCGCATCTGCAAGCTCCATCGTTTCTCGTTCAATAATGTTCGATTGATAGAGCTGCTGAGAAAATGCTGCCGGGTTGTATCCTTTGATGGTCGTTAGAAAATCGAACAAATCTTGGTGAGCCACACTCGATACACCATGTGAAATCGTGTGAATCATACAGCGTGAACGAATCGTGGGAAGCAAATCATCAAGCCGCGCAGCAGTCAGCAGAAAATAATATCCTGGTGGCGGCTCTTCCAATACTTTTAGCAAACTGTTGGCACATGATTGGGAAAGAGAATCGGCCTTTTGAATCACAATAAAAAACTGCTCTCCCTCATCAAGACCAAATGAAAGTTTCTTAAACACCGGATCAAACTGATCAAGCGTGTAACGCGCTTCCGGATAGAGCCAGAGCGCCGCGTAATATTGCTGTTGTTCAATCGATTTACAAACCGTACATCGATTGCATTCTCCCTTGGCACACGCCTGCTGCTTTATTATTGAGACAACCTGTTTTTTAGCCTCCTCATGAGCACCCACCCATATGTGGGATGGCATAGTGCCAAGCAGTACCCTTTCTACTGTTGGTACCTTCGCTTTATCTGCCACCATTTATTTCTCCTTGCTTGCCCCGCAGTTCCCTTGCCGTGGCCCACTGCATTACTGCCTGTGTAGCACTCTCTGCAATCTCTTCAGGCGACAACGTGCCATCGAGTGTAATCACGTTGTCTCGATCACGAAAAATTTCATCAAACCCGGTAATCAATCGTTTCACAAACCCGGTCTGCTCCTTTTCAAATGCGGTGAGCGTGGTTCGTTTTTTCAGTCGCTCAATTGCCTCTTCCGGTTCAATCTTTAGGTAAAACGTAAGATCCGGTTTAATTTCCTGCATCGCCCACACGTTAATTGTATTGATCATCGCGAGATCTTCACCACGGCCATACCCTTGGTAGGCTAACGACGAATCCGCCATCCGATCAGAGATCACCACAGCACCGCTTTTAAGCGCCGGTTTGATCACCTCATCCATATGCTGCGCGCGATCGGCTGCAAAGAGCAAATACTCCGCACGCGACATCAACGCCACCGGCTGATGCTGCAAAATTTCACGAAGCAGTTTTCCCAATGAGGATCCGCCCGGTTCTTTCGTGGTGACCACTGAACAATCATAAGTTTGTAACTGTTTTGCAAGATGACGAACCAACGTACTCTTTCCCGATCCATCAATCCCTTCAATACTGATAAGCATGCCTCGTGCGATCGTCATCTGTTTCCTTCGGGTATTCATGTAAGCCGATTTATGGTAAGTATAAAGGATATTGATAACGATGTCTTTTTAAAGAGCAGAACATGAGCATAAAAAATGTCACCATCAAACCGGGATGTATTTCATGTGGTTTGTGCGCATTTGTTGCACCAGAACTGTTTGAAGTTACCGACGTTTCCCGCCTAAAAGAAGGTGCCGATCCCTCCCAATACAAAGAAAAGCTCAAACAAGCAGCGGAGCAATGTCCTGTTCGCGTAATCGCTTATACCGAAGAACCAGAAAATGATACAGCCAAAACAGAATGAAGAACAGTTTTTTAAAGAAACACTCGATGAAATAACGAAAGATGGACGCCTTCTCTACGTGGGCAGCCTCCTGCAACGTGCCGCACAAAAATTCACCGGGGAAGTTCCTGCGTTAATGTATAAAGATGAGCCGATCACCTATCAAGAGCTGTATGCTCGCGCAAGCGCCCTTTCCAAGCTTTTAAAAGAACAAGGGCTACAACCCAGAGAGCGAGTGTTGATCTGCTTTGAAAACTCTCCTGAGTTTTATGTAGCCTACTTTGCTGTGCTTCAAGCGGGGGCAGTAGTGGCTCCTATTAACACGTTTTTAAAAGAAAAAGAACTCACACATATTGTTTCTGATGCACAGCCCCGTTTTATTATCACCTCTTCTGATCGCAAACCGCTCTTTGAGCAAACGAACGGCGGCAATCTGCCTCCCATTATCACGGAACAAGATATGCCCACACCGGATGCGTCATTCACCCCCGATGAACCGATTGAATTAGAACCGGATGAGATGGCCGCACTTCTGTATACTTCGGGAACCACCGGACTTCCCAAAGGAGTGATGCTCAGCTCACGCAATATTATCACCAATACCTTGCAAGGGCTCACTCGTTTGCAGATTGGGTATAAAGAACGCATATTTGGCGTTTTGCCACTATTCCATGTATTTGCACAAGCTGCCTGCGTGTGGTCTGCTCTTTTTGTGGGTGCCACAGTAATTCTCGTTCCTAAAATTGATCGGCGCTATATTCTTTCAGCGCTCAAGCATGAACCAACCAGCTTTATCGGCGTGCCCGCCTTATACGGCCTCATGTGCCTGTTGAAAACTGCACCACTTGGCTCGGTTAAATTTTTCCTCTCTGGCGGCGATGCCATGCCAGATAAAATTCGCATGTATTTTGAACTGCTGTATCGACGCAAGATTTGCAACGGCTACGGCCTCACCGAAACATCACCGGTCATATCCATTGATTGTGACGATGTTGCTCAGCCAACCAACGTAGTGGGAAAACCGGTATTCGGCATAGAATGCGAAATGCGTGATGAACAACTCACCGCATTACCCGAGGGACAAATCGGGGAGCTGTGGGTGAAAGGGCCAAATGTGATGCTCGGGTATTACAACGCTCAAGAGCAAACAGAGAAAGTACTCAAGGATGGTTGGTTTAATACCGGCGATACGATGTATATCGATAAAGATGGCAAACTAATTATTACCGGCCGCACGAAAGATCTGATCATTCACAAAGGTATCAACATCTATCCGCAAGAGATTGAGAACGAGATTCTTGGGCATCCCAATGTTATTCGTGTTGGCGTAATCGGTAAAAAGGATAATACGCATGGTGAGATTCCTATTGCATACGTACAACTGCGACAAGAGGAAGAAGGTATCGAGAAAAAATTGAGAGCACTAACGTCTCACCAACTTGCACCCTACAAAGTGCCCCGCTCATTTATTTGCAGCGTAGAAGAACTCGCTACCACCGCCACGGGGAAAGTGGATAAGAAGGTGCTCCGAAAGAAAGAATGAAACTTATTCATTTCATTACCAGCTTAGAGATGGGTGGCGCGCAAGCAGTGCTCTATGATCTGGTTACCCATCTTGATGCACAGCAATTTGAACATCATATTATTTTCATTCATGATGGGCCCTACCGCAAAACATTGGCACAAGCACCTATTCCAACACACCAGCTTACTGGGTTTATTTCACCGTATGATGCTCTTGCATTGTATCGCCTTATCAAACTCATCAAACAAATAAATCCAGACTGCCTGCACACGTTATTATGGTCGGCAAATTGGTTGGGGCGTATTGCAGCGTGGTGGCTTGGTATCAGATGCATCAACTCCTTGCACAATAACGTTGATCAAAACGGAACCATACGCACCATGCTCGATAAACTCGCGCCCGCACCTCAGCAGCTGATCGCCGTATCGCAGGAAGTCAAAGAATCTTATACCCAGTTTCACCCTACCGCCTGCCCAATTACGGTGATCCCCAACGGAGTGGATTTCGAAGGAATTAGGCAGTTCGCCAGGAAAAACATGCTCAATCGGCCCGACTTGGGCTACACAAAGCAAAATATTATTATCGGAGCAGTCGGACGATTTCAGCCGGTAAAACGATATAAACTGCTCCTTGAGACCTTCAAATTGTTACATACAGAAAACTCGGAAATGCGCCTTCTTTTAATCGGTTCCGGCCCCCAAGAACAGGAATTGCGGAATAAAGCCAATGCATTGGGCATTTCCCAATTTGTTAGATTTGCAACAAACCAACGAGCCTATCCCTATTACCCGCTCATGGATCTCTTTGTATTGAGCTCTCAAAAGGAGGGGATTTCCATCGCACTTCTTGAGGCAATGAGCTATGGGGTACCACCTGTCATAACCTACCATTCTGACACCCATCCTGTTGTTATTCACGAGCAAAATGGCTATGTTGCAAAAACGTCTAAAGCAACAAGTTTTGCGCACACCCTCCGCCCGCTCATAGCAGACACCTCGTTGCGCAAACAGATAGGAAGCGCAGCACAAACTACCGTAAAAACAAGATTCAATATTCCCGCAATGGTAGCTGCATATGAAAAAATTTTCCATTCGCAATGTTGATGAGATTGCCTGCACATTTCAACACGCGAATATGCTTTTATATTCAGCATTAACGCCGTTTTAATTTGTTGCATACATTCGTTGCAAATTTGCTTAAAAGTTTGATTTTCAGTAAAAGATCCTGTACATTCATTGCTAATGATTCGTCATTACCATAAATAGTGATAACCTCCATTTCCCCTATCCATGACGTTCTGTCTGGGTAGGGGAAAATTATTCGGTAGCCCTATGCATAAATGGTATCCACGCAAAACGAGAAATCGTTTTTACAACAGTTCTCCCAACTACACGCCAGAATCCTTTTTGTTTGGCACCATGCCGTCGATGTTACAATCAGTAATTGCTCGATTTACTCGCACTCCCTATAATTCAGAAAAATGGTTCCACACTACCCCTCTTCCTTCTCAATCATCTTCACTACAAATTTCATGGATCGGACATGCCACATTTCTAATTCAAGTAAACGGTTACAACATCATCACCGATCCAGTTTTTGGCAACCTATTATCACCCCTATTTCCTCGCTTATTGAAACCAGGTATCTCAGCCACTTCACTGCCCCCCATTGATTATGTACTTATTTCTCATAACCATCGCGATCATATGGATAGGCATAGCTTGTATACCATCAAGCAAAAAAACCCGAACGTGCACATCCTCGTAGCTCAAGGAGATAAAGCCTGGTTCGATTATCATAACTTTGCGCATAGTAGTGAACATAGCTGGTGGGAAGAAATCACAATCTCTCCCCAATTACGATTCACGTTCTTGCCATCCGTGCATTGGTCACAACGATATTTGTTCGATAAAAACAGATCACTCTGGGGCAGCTGGATGATTTCAAGTGGTAATCAACATGTTTATTTTGCCGGCGATACCGCATACGGAGATCATTTTTCTCAAATCGCTCATGAGTTCCCTACAATCACGGCAGCACTCCTTCCTATTGGTCCCGGTGAACCATCACAATGGATGCAGCACAATCATTTAAACAGCGAAACCGCTTTGCAAGCTTTTGAAACATTAGGGGCTCATGCTTTTATTCCAATGCATTGGGGAACGTTCGCATTTGGCTCTGATCACGGAGAAGAGCCGATTATTCGTTTAAAGCAGGCATGGGAACAAAAGAAAGAAACTCTCAACGATCGTACGCTTCATATTATCAAAGCCGGCGAACCAGTTCACGTACACCAAAAAGAACAATTACCCGCGGAACCGACGCACATCCCGGAATGTGATGAACAAAATAAACAAGAGAAACAACACAAAGAAAATGGTTGAACTGATATCCGAAATCGATTCGGGCAGTTTTCCAAACAGCGCCTCCACGGTATACCACGCAATCTGTCCCCCATCAAAAAAAGGAATAGGCAACAGATTAAACATACCAATCCCCATGCTCAACGATGCAAGCACGAGAAGATAGTGGGTGAGGCCCAACGCAGCACTGTAACTAATAATGGAGATAATCCCAATCGGCCCGATCACCGAATCATTAAATTTGCCCGAGGCTTCCATAAGTAGCGCACGAATATTGATCTGCCGAAAGCGAAAGAACAGCAAGAGAAAATAGGCAAAGAGAAAGTTTGCTGCAATACCGGCAGTGAGAATAATCATTTTAATGAGGTAGGGCTGCGCAGCAAGCTCTTTTTGTGCAATGGCCACATACCCACCAATAGGAAAAAGCGCCAGCTGAAATAACGTGCCGCCAATGCGCACGCCAAACAAACCAGGGCCAAACCCAATCGAGAATAACGGAACCGCCACACCAAATAGTTTGGCAGCAAGAAAATGGCCAAACTCATGGATCATGATCACAAGGCTTAGGCCCAGTAAACCGCAAATGATGGAGGTTGATTTTTTCATGGATGCACCTGAGAATATGAGGATTTTTTTCTTGGCATATTTTCTACCTCTCCTTGGGCATAAAAGCCCTTACTCAAATACGCACGCCCGGAATCACCAAAGATAAGAACCACCCGATCACGCTCCGATAGATGCTCCTTAGCATACTGATACGCCGCATGCGCCACCGCCCCGCTACTTGGCCCCACAAGAAAACCTTTGGCTGCAACCACCTTGAGCATTGCAATCGCATCATCGTCCGATACGGTCAGAATTTCATCAAGCACGGCACAGTCCAAAACCGGCGAATCAAAATCAATTCCCATACCCTCCACACAGTATGGTTTCGGACAACCGTTCGTAGCCCGATAGGAGTTCACTGAATCGACGGCAAAAATTTTTACGTTCGGATTACGCTCTTTCAAATACCGCCCCACGCCAGTCACCGTTCCGCCGGTGCCCGCACCGGCAAAGAAATGGGTAACGGTCCCTTCAGTTTGTTCCCACACTTCAGGACCAAGCAATGTGTAGTGCGCTTGCGCATTGAGCGGATTAAAATATTGATTGGGCATAAATGAGTTGGGGGTTTCTTTTTGCAAGCGAAGCGCCACCGTATGATACCCTTCAGGATCATCAATGCGATCTGTTGGCGAGCAGATCACCACCTGCGCATTATACGCCCGCAATGTTTCGAGCTTCTCTTGGCTAATCTTTTCAGAGACCACGATGATCACGCGATACCCTTTTGCCGCCCCAATCATCGCCACCGCAATGCCTTGGTTTCCTGAAGAGGCATCAATGATTGTGCCGCCCGACTTAAGCTGGCCGGTTTTCTCCGCATCCTCAATCATATAGATTGCCGAACGATCTTTCACGCTTCCGCCTGGATTTGCATATTCAAGTTTGGCATAGATTTGAGCTGGAACATCAAATGGTATACGAACGAGTGGGGTGTTGCCAATGGCTTCTAGAAGTGTTTTGTGCATGGTACAACTCTCTCAATAATTGGAATACGTATTGAAAGAGATACTATACCGCAAGTTTGGAATGATGGGTAGTAGGAGATTACTCCGTAGCAGAATCCTCTGCAGCTAGCCGCACTGCGGTTTCCGCTTTATCTGCTTCATTATCTTTATCCCACGCAGCCAGCGCATCCTCCACATCTTCCGCAACATCTGGTGCCGAGCCTTCTGCATTTAGCAAGGCAGTAAGTTCACTTAGGTACTCTGGCGATGTTTCAGATTCTTCCCCTACTTTTGCTTTTTCAGCTAATTGCTGGACTACTGGATCAGATGCCGCTGCTATCTCTGTACTTGTAGTAGGTCTGATAGGCCCTTCAGCCGCCCCTGTTTCATCTTCTTCCAATTCATTCTTTTGCTCACCCTCTTCTTCCGGATCAAAACTTTGGGGCCCTTCTTTTTCTTCTGCTTCATCACCTTCTACAGGATCCAGTTTTACTCCATCCAATCTCCCCACACTGAACCATATACCCAGACCAGACGCTGATAAAAGAACAATCGCCAAGCCCGTTCCGGCCTTTACCATGCGCTTCTGCTGTTGAGGAGCACATCGTTTAAACCCCTTTTGGCGCATACAACGAAAATCTTCCAGTAATGTTTTGAAGAGCGACTTCTTCGAGCTACCTATCTGCGTCTCAGCAATAATAGGATTCATCCCCAACAAGCAGGCAAGTGCCACTGATACCAAATAATTATTATTCATGATTCCTTCCTCCCATAATGACCTATTCCATTTGCTCTTAAGATAGCAAATAGAGGAAGAAACGCCAGTTTTACGCCCAAAAGGGCCAATCTGAGGGGTGCACTCAGTAGAGATACACGAGGGTGATTGCGGCCAGGCAACCGAATAAAAATGGCCAATACAGAATCTTCTGTATCATATTTTTCCGATACCGAATAAACGGTATATCAAAGCCAAGCTGATACAGAAGTGCCACGAGTAAAATTACAATAATCATTATGTACATCATGAAATAGAAGCTTTCAAAATATACAATCTGGGCTCGTGGAATCTTACCACGGAACCGTACATGGGCAACTACCGTAGCAAAAAACACACTCGCACAGGAACCTATTACCGCGTATCCCTGCTGAACACTGGTCAGCAAAATTACAAAGAGAAGGAACGCAATTACCGCAATGGGCAACAGATCGGAAACAACCGTATCAAGCAGCTGACGCGTAACCAAGAGATCAAAATAAAGCTCTGGTACACCGGATTTATCAACAGAATCATAGACGCCAAATGGCCCGACTTTGTAGTTACCTAAATTACTCGCGTAGTTCACCGTTTTATACCCAAAATGGGTTGCCACGAGTTTCCAACCAGGCAAATACACATCATTATCAATACCAGGAAGCGACCGTGGATTAATCAGCTGATACGCATTAAGATCGGGAACAAGTACAATATTTTCTTTGCTATACCGATGCCACAACTGAATATGAATTGCTTTCGTATCAAATGGATATTGATCAAATTCTAAGAACTGATTCAATGTGGCATACACTTCCCAAAGAATAACCTCGGATTTCCCCTCTTTTATACGAGACACCTCATTAATAACCACCGTAGATGCCTGAGGGAACATCGGACCACGCGGTATTTCATCATGCAAACCATCAGTAAACCGCTGCCAGATATAGGCACTCATTTCAACTTGGCTTGCTGAGACAAAACGAATATTGTTTATGAAAATACCGGTTGGTATAAAGCGGGCATCATAAAAACCTTTATGCAATGCTTCCTTTGCTTTCTCAAAAAGAGATTCTTCCTTAGCTTTTGTTACCGCACCCTCTTTATCCTTTTTTTCATGTTTCTCCGACCTGCCCGATACATCAGTAGCAGCTTGATCAACCCGTACGCCATATCGCTGCCGTGCCGCCTCTTTTTTTAGATAATCAAAGAGTGTCGCTTTATTCTCAACGCGATGAGTTCCCTCATGCTGATAACTCGGATATATCGAGGTTGCATACCAGACCCATAAAATTAAACCGGCCAACGCCAACGAAACAGCGAAGGAGGCAGACCACCAGCGAGAAGGGTTTGGCTGTTTGAATACAGAAATAATACATACAAGGGACATAATAATGAAAAACACTAATGCCAACATAGGAAGAATAAGATTATGACGCAGCGTGTTGGGCTGCACATCAAGTTCACTCTTATCAAACACTCCTACAATGCTCCAACTTGTATCTTCAATCGGTTCTGAAAATAGCCATGAAGGGGCACCGGTAACCTCGTTATCATACTCAAAGAATACCTCTTGTTGTTTCGCAATTTTTTTACCAACCTTTGCCAATTCCGGATTTTTTAATGTATCAGCAAGCTCAAACACCGAGATCTGTTTGTTGGCAAACTGAGTTTGTGGATGGGAAAGGAAAACACCCTTTTTGGTAAGAATAAACCAATACCCGGTTTTTCCCAGAAAGAGCGTATCGAGCACATGTTTTAAATGCTCTATATTCTGGTTGGCATACACGATACCCGCAGGACGTTTTTTTCCTTCTGCATCGGTATGGTAAAAAGGAACAGCGTATTCCACTAAAATAGTTTTGCTTGCCTGTCCATAATAGGGCTCAGCAAATCCAGGCCCCTTTTTAAGAGGATTATTAAACCATTGATGCTCCGGCTTGGTGTAATCATAAACTTTTTCTATATGCACCATCTTCACTTCACCCTCTTGCTCCACCATATAGGGGGCATAGAGCTTCGTGTCGGGCCCAAATGCATTCGGTAAAAATGCAACACGGAGTCCCGCAATTTCAGGTGATTTGTTTTCACGAAGAAGTGTTTCTATTTCAGCTTTGCTAAGTTTTTTACTACTCAACTCCTTAGCAATGGACTGGGCAAGCGGTTTGAGCATCGTAATAAAGCCGCTCAGCTCCTTAGCTGCATTTAGCGTATCTTGTCGCGCACTTTCACGCGCTTTATCAAGTAAGCGATCTCGGACCGCAAAAAAATTATACGTAAGATATATGGTCGCAGCCAAGCCCGCACCCGCTAGCAATAACCATAGGTATGATGTGCGCCTTACTTTAAATATCTTGGTCATGAAGACTCTCCCTTATACAAATATCTGCATACTACTCTGTCACGTTTACACGATTTTATGATTATGTCCAGATCCGCCCAGCAGCTGCTGATACAACAAAATATGCTCCTGAACCATATGAGGAACCTCAAAATCGGTTAAGAGATCCTGATATTGTTGGCACGTTCGATAGAAAGCAGCTTCCCCCATCATACGCATCATACCGTGCGCAAGCCCTTGCCAATCACCCTGCTTATAGAGAAGCCCATTCTCTTGATCCGTAATCACTTCGCCAATACCTCCCGTGTGATAACTAATCACCGGTAACCGCAGTAACCGCGCCTCAACCACTGCACACGGCAACCCTTCCCACAATGAAGAAAGCATGAAGGCATGCCAGGTTTTCATAATAGGTGCAACCGGCTGCTTCCATCCATGGAGCGTAATCACCCGTCCAAACGCCCGCTCCCGTATCCATTGTTCTATTTGAGGACGCAACACCCCATCACCAATAATCTCAAGACGTGCCCGCGGCTCGCGCATATGAACCCGCTCAAATGCACGCAGAAGATCAAACAAATTCTTCTGCGGCTTGAAACAGGAAACCGAACCAAAAATAAAGGGCTGCTTACCTGAAGGGAGCGATACTGCACCTGCTGGCTGATAAAACGATTCCCCATCGACCGCCGCACGAATAATAGAATGTTTTTTTGCAAAGCGAGGAAACAGCGCACTCCCCGTCTTTACATCCTGCGCTGAAACACATACAAAATGGGTAGTTATCAGGCTGGTAACCAATTCACAAAGATAAATAGTCCACCATACCAGCCGAGATTGATGGTCATGAAACGCATAGCCGTGCACCGTGTGCACACGCGTTTTAATGCCCGCAAACCACGCTGCCCATCTGCCAAGGATGCCAGCCTTTGTACTATGCGTGTGGACCATAATCTGGGGATGTTGCTTTTTTAAACGTCGCAAACGGTTCATCAACTGCAAAAACGTGTAGAACTCTCTGAACACGCCTCTCAAAGAAATCTGCGCCATCATAGTATCAAGCAAAATAACATTTGGAGACCGTTCCACCTGCTGTACCAACGGCCCCTGCGCGCTTGAAATAAGCTTGGTGGCACAACCTGCTTGCGGTAACCCTTTAAACAAAGAAAGGCACACTTTTTGTGCGCCCCCCAGCTCTAATTTGGTGATAATGTATACCACCTGAATATTTTTCTTACTCATCTACCTTAAAAAAAGTAATAAAAACGAAATAAGCACTGCATATATTGCTGAGGTTTCAATCAATCCCTGCGCAAACATGCTCACGCGTGATAAAGCACTGTATGTTTCAGAATTAGATGCAATCTGTTTACATGCCTCTGTTGCCGTTTTTCCAGAACTAATCCCCGGACCAATAGTGCCAATACCCGTACATAATCCCGCAGCCAAAAACATAATCCCATCAACAAAATTTTCTGCTCCAAAGGCAGGAACCACGAATAATAAGGAAACCGAAATAATAAGCGCAAAAAGAATCGGCGTTTCAATAATTGCCTGACTAATTAATGCAAATGAAAACAGCTGTCGGTACGAAAAGCGATTCACCCCCATACCATCGCAGGCTGATTTCGTAAAGAACGCAAGGCCAATGGCAGGACCAATACTTCCTATTCCAATACAGACACCGCTCGCAATCAACCGTAAACTATCACGCACGGTCTCGATTGATCCCGCTTGTCCACGAATAAAGAGGGCAACGATTAATCCAAAAATAATCGGTGTTTGCAATAAGGAAAGCGCAATCAACATAAAACGAACAATCTGTCGCGAAAAAAATGGTTGACGCGCAATAGCCAAACATGCTGCTCGAGCCGGGAAGGCAGAGACAATACCTAATACAAACCCAGAAAGACCTACTGAAAAAACAATGCCTAGCTCTGCAAAGCCGGCAAGAGTACTATTTTGAGCGGTACTATTTGTTTGCAAGAGCAAAAGGAAAGCAATAAACGTGCCCATGAGCGCGGCCGTTTCCATGAGTGCCATACCTAAAATAGAAGCACGCGTAATTTCATCGCGAGCAGATGGTTGCAGATCCATTGCCTCGAGAGCACCATGACTCGTTATTCCTTGCCCGATACCAACAGCAAGCGCATTCGCCGCAACGGTAACCGCTATCGTGCCGTAATGCATATATTCTGCGAATCCTTCCACTTAATCTCCTTCACTTTGTATGGCAAGCGAAAGGTAGGTCAGTGAGAGCATAGCAAACACAAACGCTTGTAAAAAACCTTCAAAGATAACAAAAAAAGCCGCAAGCAGCAGATTTAAACCGGAGGCCAACCCAATAAACTCGAACATGAAATTTCCTTGGATCGCCGTAAAGTAAATACTGCTTATAATAGATCCTCCGAAAATATTACCAAAAAGACGAAAGGAGATAGAGACAACTGTTGCCAATTTTCCAACAACATTGATCGGCATCATAAGAAAGAACGGTGAAAAATACCCCCTAATATACTTCCAAAGCCCTCCCTCCCCAATGGCAGCAACCTGTGTATATAAAAAAGAGATAATCCCAAGAGCAAGCGTAGTATTCAAATCAATGGTTGGCTCCTCCATCCAAGGAATAATTGATACGAGATTGCATGCAAACACAAAACAGAATAAGGAAGTAATAAAAACAAAATGATTGAACGAAAAGATTGATAACGTCTGATCAACCATCCCTACAAATAAGCGAACGGCGTACATAGTAACAAATCGTGCCATAGAATCTTTTTTAGAAAGAAGATAGCGACCAAGAAGCAAAATTGCCACGATAATGCCAATCGTAATCCAGGTGTAGATCACGGTATGTTTATTAATAGAAAAAAACGGATGATTTGATGAAAAAAAAGGGCCAATGAGCCACTGTTCAGTTTCTTCTATGCCAATTCCGCTCATTATGGGAAACCTTTACTCTAAGGATAACCTGCCAAAATAGGGCGATGAACACTACAACGCCCAGTATAGAAGGTATCAACTCAGATCGCAATAGGTACTTCGCGGTACCAAACAGAATTACAATGCGAGCAATAAAGAAAGAAATCTGCACAAGCCTTCCGCGAAGCGTGTATCCACCACTCACCCAGGACTGTTGCTGCAAAAGAAACGAGTATCCATACAGCAGTCCAGCAATGGTACATAGAGCGATCGGCGACAAATAGACAATCCAAGAAATAATCATACGTATTACAACCGCTTCATACCTTTGCTACGCCAATAGTCGGCCACCAACGCAGATGACCCCGCTACCACAATAAGACCATTTCGATCATCAACAGTCTTTGAAGCAAGTTCAAATGCCTCCTGAAAACTTTTTGCTGAGCGCGCTTTAATTTTCATACTCTTGAGATCATTCGTCACTTTTTCTTGATCCCACGAAGCACTGCCATGAGGGCCTGCCTGCCCGCTCACTGAGCAAACAATAACCGAACCGGACATTTTTTTGAAAAAATAACGAAGTTGCTTCACAAATTCAGCCATCTGCATCCGCTCATTACTATTGGCTAGAATCAACACCAACCCCTTAATAGGACAACGATAGTGCAGCAGCCGAATACCAAGGAGCAGATTTTCCATCGCATCCACATTAGAGGCTGTATCAAGAAGTACTGTTGGCTTCTCTTTATCAAGGAGTTGAAATCGTCCGGGAAGTAAGCTGGTTACCTCCTTCCAAAACTCTTCAATCGTTCGTTGTGGATGCAACTCAGACTTGCGCTTGGCTTCAAGAGTGGGCCGTCCGCGTTGCCCTTTCTGCTTGATAAGCAGACTGTTGGCAATGATAACGGTATCGTTAGCCAGAAACGTATTAACATACAGCTGTGCAACTCGCTCCGCTAATGCGGCACTCCGCCCATGAAGCTGTTCAAATGGATACGCAAGTGGCGCCAATTTACGAATTGGCATTGCCCAAATCCCTTTTTTCTCAGCAGTGATTTTCTCCATCACATTCAAATTGATCTTGCTCTGATCAGCTGAAACAACATGGGTATTTGGTGATACCACCGAAAGAACATTCTTAATCGTTTGCTCCGAATTTTCTTCGGTCTCAAAATTGGTAATGCGCGTAATCGCACTAATTTTTGGTTTACTGATCAATGCGGGATCAGTGCCATGCAGATCTGTCAGCTCCAATAGAGCAACATCTACTCGCTGCCGCGAAAAATAGAGAAACGCCATCGTGGTAAGAATATCAAGCGCATGTGGTTTTAAATCTAATGCTTCTACGGTATGAACCACCTCATTGCCTATATCGGCAAACTGCTTATTTGAAATCGTTTCATTATTATAGACAAACCGTTCGTTATAGGTCAGAAGATGGGGTGCATACAATGAACCAACCGATAACCCTTCTTGCTGTAATAAGCGAGTGGTGAAATAAGTGGTTAAACTTTTGCCGTTGGTTCCGGTCACCAGAATAGTATCAATCTTCTTTGATACATTATCAAACGCTTTATCAAGCTTTTTCATGCAGGAGAGAGAGGAATCTTTTCGATCATTCAACCAACACCCATCAAGATACTCCACAAGCTCATGATAGCTATAGCGCTTGCCAGGAACAACTCCCTTAGAAGTGGATTGCTTATGGGTTGAGAGATTTTTCATTCAGCTTCCCCAATAGTTTCAAAAACAGTTTTTTACTCGCTACTCACTTTACGGTACAATTAGTGATACTTATTTGAGAC
The DNA here is from genome assembly GCA_030588705.1 of bacterium. Lineage (GTDB taxonomy): Bacteria > Babelota > Babeliae > Babelales > Vermiphilaceae > JAUUXD01. The sequence goes on from JAUUXD010000002.1 coordinate 34,886, forward strand.
CTCCACCCATTTTCTTACGAACCCAATATAGGTAAAAACAATCAAATGTCAAAGAAGAAATTATCCGTTCGAATGAACAGCTTTATTTACAAATACGAGCAAAGATATGAATACACGCAAGTATTGGCAAGACAAAACTATCGTTGATGAAATCGTAACAATAGTACAAAAAAACCAGATTGTTGCCGGCACCTCAGATACTATTATCGGGTTGATTGCACCTCTCACCCAAAAAGGATTTGATACACTCAACAGATTAAAGGAACGAAGCGATAAACCATACTTAGTGTTGGTGGCACATAAAGAACAAGCGGATCAGTTTACTGATGCACTCAAAAAGGAACCGCTCAAAACAGTGGTAGAAAACTGCTGGCCCGGCCCGCTCACGCTTATCGTTTCCGCAAAAGATTCCGTGCCATCATTCGCAACCTCAGCATCAAAGGCTATCGCGCTTCGCGTTCCTAATCACCCCGGTTTGCAAGAAATTGCCTCAAGGATGGGGGGCATTTTTTCAACCAGCGCAAATCCAGCCAATCAACCCGTGCCTCAAACCATTGATGAACTTGATCCAACGATAAAATATTCGGTTGCCCTTCTTATTGATGATCATAATGAGACAAAGAAAAACCCCTCCACGATTCTTGATTGCACTGGCAATACGGTAAAAATTATTCGTGAAGGGGCGTATACAAAAGAAATATTACGTGATTACTTGCCAACGTTGAGGTAAACAGCAACCAGTTACGTGGTGGCCTTTTGATCTTTTAGTGCCTCAAACAATGGCCGAAACTTCTCAATGTTAGCTCGAAGTTCCGCTAACTGTGCTCCCTGTTGGGCTAGCTTAGCCTCGCTCTCTGCCAACTTACTTCGCAATTCCGCCACATCTCCCCCTTCTGCAGGTTCTTTCGGCTTACGTTTATTGCGAGCTTCATCATGACGTTTTTGAAGCGCCTCAAACCAGCATTTCGCTTCCAAGACAAGTTCATCCACAGCGGCCTCACCCTGCTTGAGCTTACGTTGCACGCAAGGGCATTCAATCTTCGGCACTCTTTTCAGTTGGTTTCGTGCTCCCTGAATCGTTACCTGCGCACCCTCTCGTACTGTTCTAAAAAAATCACAAATGTCGAACGCCGGGCCCTTGGAAGCAACTACTCCATCTCTTTCTTCCTCTTCTGGCGCGGCAGCTTCTTCCTCACCAGCTGCGCGGCGAAGAGCAGCGGAATCGTGAACCGCTACATCAACATTTTCATCGCCATCAGAACCTTCCGGCCCTTCGGCTCTTCCAAAGACACCTTGAGAAAGTAAGAGTTTAAACTGATCGTCACTTAAAGCATCCCCCCCACCATCTGTAGGGCCTCCTGAATAGGCAGACGTTACCATTAATGTTGTAAGAAGAAGCAACGATATTTTTTTCATCCCAGACCCTTTCATTGGTAGGAAATAAACATGTGAAGTACTATTGGTGAAAATACCGTATTTCAGGCAAAAATCAACCGCCTTTGATCACCGCAAGCGGGCGTACACGCGCCACTTTTTTTGCAAGCCCCGCCTCATCAACAATATTCACCACATTATCCACATCTTTATACGCAAGTGGCGCCTCTTCAGCGAGGCCGGGATCTGAATCAGAACGAATGATAATACCGCGCTCCTCAAGCTGTTTGCGCAGCTCTGAACCACGCACTGTTTTTTTTGCTTGCGATCGGGACATACGACGCCCTGCGCCATGGCACGAGCTTCCAAAAGCCACTTCCATACTCTCTTCTGTACCGGTTAAAATATAAGAACTGGTTCCCATGGTCCCCGGAATGAGCACCGGCTGTCCGACGTGGCGATACTTCTCCGGCACCTCACGCCGCCCAGGCCCAAAGGCACGCGTGGCACCCTTTCGATGAAGCACAAGCTCATACTCCTTGCCTTCAATCCTATGCTTTTCAACCTTGCCCAAATTATGAGACACGTCGTACACCATGCGCAATTGAGACGATCCACCCACAATTTCTTGCCACGCTTCGCGCACCCAATGGCCGATCATATGACGATTTGCCCATGCATAATTTGCTGCTGCAGCCATCGCTTTAAAGTAATCCTGCCCCTCTTGCGAAAGATAGGGAGCATAAATCAGTTCACGATCAGGAAGGTCATATCCCCATTCGGGAAGTTTGTTCATCATTATTCGCACATAATCAGTACACGTTTGGTGACCAAGACCACGTGATCCGCAATGGATCATCACCGTTACCAGCCCTTTGTGCAACCCAAACGCTTGCGCCGCCTCTTCGTCATAAATTTCCTCAATGCCCTGCACCTCAAGAAAATGATTACCCGAACCCAACGTACCGAGCTGATCAGCTCCCCGCTTTTTGGCACGAGGAGAAATAAGCCCCGGATCCGCAACGTCCATGCAGCCGCGCTCCTCACAGTATTCAATATCTTCTGGCAATCCATATCCGAGTTCAAGCATTCGCTTGGCACCCTTTTGCAAAATTGAATCAAGCTCTCCCGCTTTAAATCTCAACTTGCCTCCTTTGCCCACACCGGAAGGAATCTTGTTGAATAATCGTGTTGCGAGCTCAGGAAGATAGGGAGCAAGCTCTTCCACCGTCATCGTGGATGCCAAAAGACGCACGCCACAATTTATATCGTACCCAATGCCTCCTGGCGAAATCACGCCTCCATCATGAATATCCATTGCAGCCACTCCCCCAATAGGAAATCCATAGCCCTGATGAATATCAGGCATGGCGAATGCTGCCTTTTTAATACCGGGAAGCGTGGCAACATTCGCGAGCTGCCACAACGATTTATCACCAATTACATCCTCCATCATCGCCTCATTCATGAATATTTGTGCAGGAACTCTCATATCCGCACGATGTCCTTTAGGGATCTCGTAGAGCACGTCGCTTATTTTTTTAAGATCAGCCCGTTTAATCTCTTCCATCGTCATCCTTACTAAATATCAAACACAATATCGGCCTGCCACACCCCATCCTTTTGAATAATACGCAACTCATGATGGGTAACCGCTTTTAGTTCTACCACTTCAAATCCACTGATTTTAACTCCATGCAACGTCGCCTTAATATTCTGGTTATCAAGCTCATGAATTGTTACATCAAGATAAGCTTCATCATGAGTATCCGATAGATATAAGGCCTCAGAAAGGAAATCCACCAGCAATGCATCCCGATCAATTGCCCGCACCTGCACATCGTGCCGTTCTGGCAATGAAGGACAAACTAATCGATCTTGCTGGTAGGAACAGCTCGGAGCAATCGGACGTACCACATTAAACATGCCAATAAGCGCATGCCAGAATAGTTCTTCCATCGTTTTACCGTACACGCGAATTTTAATGTCGGCCGTATGAGGAAGCTGTTCAAAATCTTGATACATACGTACCTCCTTTAGTTCATATCTGCTATACTCTGAGCTCTTTCAATTTTATACAAAAGTTACTGGCATGACGTCACACATTAAAACATTATTACAACCCTTTTTTCAATCAAACAACCAACCGTGGAAAATGAAACTGTTGGAGAAATGGCCAGAGATTGTGGGACAGCTGGCCAATAGGGTTACGATTGAGAAAATATATCAAGAAAGCATTACGCTTGGCGTCTATGATTCTTGTTGGATGCAGGAACTCTATCTCCTTTCCTCTACCTTATTAGAAACAATTAATCGAAACCTAGACCAGCCCCGTATAAAACAAGTACGCTTTAAACTCGTAAGAAAAAAAGAACAGAAAAAAAAGAAGAGTACCGCTCCCACACACAAGGATGAGCCTCTAACGATTACCTTGACACCCACACAACGCAATGCGCTGGAACAGATCACCGATCCTGATCTACGCACCGCACTCCAATCGTTTCTCATCCGCTGCTACCAGGAGAAAAGAACATGAAGAAATCATTCATACTGCTCACCATAATCAGCCTCTCGAGCACACTCAACGCCAACAATTTCCATCGCTATATTTGGGCAAATTATCAACAGTTCAGCGGTAACAAACATCAAGCTCAACAATGGTATGAGCTTATCGCTGATGCACCACAACAATCGGTTTTCACCAATAAGGGATATCTCCATTTCCTCAATGATCACGGCAATTATGCTCGTATCATGGAACTGATGCCCAAACTGGAAGTTACCTTTAAAAACGATCCCGACATTCAACTTATTTTCGTGGCAGCGCTCCGAAAAACCGGAAAGGAACAAGAAGCCGACGATAAACTGTTACGATTAAGCCACGCGTTTAAACTACACCCAGAAATTGTATTTCAAGCAACTGAAACGCTGGTAAAACGAAAAGAAACAACCAATGCCTTGTCTCTCGTCGATGATTATTTAAACAGTGCTCCACGACGACCAAACAATTTTATTTTTCATTTCTTAAAGGCACAAATTTACGTCAATATGCGGGATGTAAAACAAGCACGAGCCCATATCCAACAATGCCTCGATGCACACCCACGCTTTCCGCAAGGGTGGCTACTGCTCGCCATGATGGAGGAGCAAGCAGGACAACTCGATCAAGCAATAAAGGGGTATAGTTCCTATCTAGAGTTAATTGGCAAAAATCAACAAATTGAGCGTCACCTGCTTGAGCTCGTATTTAAACAAAAAGCAGCACAACGAAATCAGCAGATAGTATTTATTGACAAAGCATGCCTATCCAAATCATTACTTCTTTTTGAACGAAAACAGTATCAAGCGGCACTTCAACAAATTAATAACTGCCTTGATCAAGCACCAAACGATACCAATACGCGCCTTTTAAAAATTCAGATACTAACCACCATGCGTAACTTTGATGAAACGATCGCCACACTCACGGCCTGGATCTCCCAAGAACCCGACAATACGGCATGGTATCAAGCGCTACACCTTTTGCACCGCGCGCAGGTTCCCGCCGTAAAGATCATTAATGCGCTCTCCACCATCCATCGCCAACATGCCAACGCACTACTACCCGTATTATACCTTGCCGATCTGCACACCAAAGAGGGAGCAATAGACCAAGCACATAGCTACCACCAAAAGGCACTTGCGCTCACGGACAACCAAGAACTCAAAGCGCGCATCATGTATCAGCTCAGCATTTCCCATTATGAAAAAGGAGAATACACACAGATGCTCTCCCTGTTGGCTCAAATCGAAAAAATGGAATTTTCCTTTCCGCCAGCGTATAATCTGCATGCCTATTACTGCGCCACCAAGGGAAAAGATTTAGTCACCGCGCAAAGTTTGTGCAGCAAAGCGCACACGGGAGACAAAAGCAATCCACACTTTTTAGATACCCAAGCAGTCATTTTCTATAAACAGAAAAAGTATGCTCAAGCTGAAAAACTTCTGCAGGCACTCCATGACAACAATAAAACCGATAGCTCTATCTTGATTACCCTGGCCAAAACACAAGACAAATTGGGCAATGGAGCGCAAGCACAGGCATCGCTCACACTCGCGCAACAGCATGCAAAAACCGAATGTGAAAAAAAGAAAATAGAAACATTGGCATCACGATGGAACAAACAAAAAAACGCATAAGCAGTATTTGCTACGCTGCCGGAAACTCGGGGGGGCACATCATCCCCTGCCTGACACTCGCTGCGCGACTAAAGCAGGAACAGCCCCAAATCTCAGTGATCTTTTTCTCAAGCAATAGCAGCATCGATCAGACCATTCTAAAGGGAAACGATCTTGTTGACCAACACGTTCCCCTTGCGCTTTCTCATAAACGATCTTTACTGCGCCTGCCTCTCATTTGCATGCATCTTTTGTGGGCCACGTTAAAAAGTTTTTATTTGCTTAGGCGCTATAAGCCGTCTCGTATTATCAGTACTGGAGGCATTGTAACCGCACCCGTCTCGATTGCAGGATTTCTATTGCGCATTCCTATTGATCTTTACGAACTAAATGCCGTTCCCGGAAAAGCAATCCGAGCGCTCGCACCGTTGGCCAGCAAGATATACGTATGCTTCTCGAGTACAAAAAAATATTTTCCTAAAAAAGAGTGCGTTGTCCCCCAATACCCGGTCCGGTTTGATCAGAAAATTATACCCTCTGCGCTCCCAGATCAGTTTTCCCCCGACCGACTTACCATTTTCGTGCAAGGAGGATCACAGGGCTCACAGATAATTAATAGGCACATCAAGCAATTGGTTGAAACGTATCCTGAAATCCGAACAACCATTCAACTGATTCATCAAACTGGATCCGATACAAGCGTTGATTGGAATACCTTTTATGAAGAACGCAAGATCCCCGCACACGTTTTTTCGTATGATCATGAAATGGCACCCTATTATCAGCACGCAGATCTTATTATTTGCCGCTCGGGGGCCGGAGCACTCTTTGAAGCGTTATTCTTTCAAGCCCCATGCATCACCATCCCGCTTGAGACAAAACACAATACCCACCAGCTTGATAATGCCCAGGCTATGGTAGCTGAACATCCTAAGCTATTTACGATGATACGGCAGGATGAGAATGTGGTGGATAAACTGTATGAGGCTATTAAAAAGGTACGTAGCTAAAAGCGAAGCCTGGGGGGCTAATAAAAAGAGGAGCCGATTAATCGGCTCCTCTTTAATCCATTTTAATCACTCACGAGGCGTGAGCTCCTTCCTCATCTTCCCATTCTTTTACTGTCCGCTTAAGCTGAAATAGCTGATGCGTCAGTTTTTTTTTCTGGCGTCTTTTTGCGGAAGCTCAAGCCACGACGAATGCCTTGCATCAACTTCTTGGCCCCGTCTTGAACAGGCTCGCTTGTCAATGTTTGATAGAGCGCAACAGCCAATGCTACTGTTACCCCGGCATGCACTGATTGCATAATGCATGATTTGTTGTTTTTCAGGAAAGTGAAGGTATTTGAAGGTTTGTAACAATACGCAGCTTCGCAAACATCTTGTACGGATGTATCCACCACAAATTCAACAGCCCTCCGCCCAGGTCTTCTTACCCACTTCCACACAAACTTGAACCCTCTTTTAGGTGCTCCCATGGCATGCTTAGCCCGATCCGTTTTTGAACGTCCAGCGCTGTCTTCCCCACTACCATCCATGGCAAATGCAGCACCTGAAGTTGCAAGCAACATCACCACTAATAACAACCTTCTTTTTTCCATTGTGTTTCTCCTCTCAATAATAAGAAACGAAAGACAGTAATATTTACACAGTATTTTCAATATTGTTTGATACATCAGACAGTTTTTTTTCGCCTGATATCTGGTATCATGAAAATCAACTTTCGAAATCATTCTAAATTTTTAAAAAATAATCAAGAAAAATATGATATTTCTGCCACATTACGCATCTCGAACATTCATCATGTTGCTGTTATTCTGTGGTGACGTGTGGGGGTTTTTCCTTTTTGAATCGCATGTTTTGCACCTTCTTGCCAGTTTTATGATCGTACAAATAGTTTTTTTCCGATCAACCTTTTCCTTGATAACTGCGCTCTTTTTACTCGCAATTGAATCATGGATCATCTATGGAATCTTTTGGGTGTCCCTTTTATATGCAGCACCCATTGCCATCCTCATCTTCAGCTTCCACTCCTACCTCTATATCTCGCTCCTTTATCATCTTCTGGCCAGCCTCATAGCCTCCCTTTTATCCCTATCGATCCAGGGGTTCCTTTTGGGGCTCTCCATATCGGCCCCCTATGCAATAGGCACGATTTTTGTTAATATAGGGGTAATAACACTATTCTCTTTGAAAGCAATTAAGGGCAAAACGAGACAATCGCTCACCCAGTATATGGCGTGAGAGGAAAGTCCGGACTCCTAGCAAACAGGGTACCTTCGGAGCTATCACGCAACGGAGGAGGGGGTAACCTCATGGAAAGTGCCACAGAAAATAACCGCCCATCATTTCAATGAAGTGATAGGTAAGGGTGAAAACGTGCGGTAAGAGCGCACGACGGCTTGCAGTAATGCAGGTTGGGGGCAAACCCTACTCGGAGCAAGGCAAAGTAGGCGCGTATCGGTTGTTTGTTCCGGCTAAGCGCGCGGGTATGCCGCAAAGATAAATGGTTGTCGGTCTCCATGGAAGCATGGAAACTACAGAATCCGGCTTACTGTTTTGCCCTGTTTTTTTACTTTTCATTCAAAACTACACCCAGATCATCACTATAAATGGGCCCATCTCTTGGTTTAAGCACCACCAATCTGCTACACTGGTCGGTGAAAATAGGAATAATTCTATGAAGTATGAAGGAGATTCTCATGATAAAACGTATATATATTCTGCTCGCCCTCTCGCTCTCAACCGTCTCGGTTGCTACTATCCCATCACAAAAGAAGGATGTGATCTTTCTCTGGGATCTGCATCATGTACTGCTCAAACCAAAAGGGAGAATCCGGGCACTCAAACATTATCCTCATAAAAAGAAAGCCTTGCGCAACACCAATCTACGCCGAAAATTTTTGAAATATTCTCTTGTTTCCCGATTCAAAGAGGTATCTTCTGAAAAGTTTCTTGAGCTGGGAGATCGGTATAATAATCCATATTTCAAGGAGATGATTCTTACTGCTAGCCTTGCACAAGAGCCAATGGAAAAGACCGTCGATATCCTCGAAGAGCTCAAAGAAAAAGGTTACACACATCACGTGGGATCGAATATGGGTATCACCACCTTCAACACCATCACCGACGCACAGAAATATCCACAATTTGTCCCTCTATTTAAGAATTTCGACCTTGATAAATCACACGTTGTCACTCGTAAAACCGATCAGTTTAAAAAGCCTAATCCCAAATATTTTGAGCACTATTTAGAAAAAAATAACCTTGATCCAGAAACAACACGCATTATCTTTATTGATGACCGCAGAAAGAACATACAAGCTGCCAACTCTGTGGGATTAGAAGGAGTACGGTTTAAAAACGCCACTCAACTGCGCCGCGATCTTGCTGATATGGGGATTGATATTAGTCGATGAACAGTATGAAAAAACAGACAAACAAACCTACTATTCTCTGGGACATTCATGATGTCCTTTTGAAACGCTCCGGCATTATGACCACCCTTTGGAACTACAATGATTGGTGGAACACGATTACAAACAGCTCCTTCGGACTCGTAAAAGATCTCATGGGGCTTGCCATGATCCATCTGATTTCAGGCAGCTCATCAGAGCAATTTATCCAGCGAGCACAAGCACACAACAACCAATACATGGAGCACCTGATTACACAGCTAACTAATTCGCAACAACCGATTACTGGCATGAAGCAGATTGCCGATGAACTCCATGCAGCAGGATGTGAACAACACATTGCATCCAATATTGGCAGCACCCCCTTTCGTGTCATAACCGATCCCAATAAATTCCCCCATCTGGCACCAACGTTTGTACATATGAACATCGAAAAATCTTTCGTGGTCTCAAATGATACTGGTACGTTTGTGAAAAAACCGGATCCCCAATTTTTTAGCATGTATCTCCAAAAGAACGGTCTTGATCCCCAAACACAACCAATCATCTTTATTGATGACAACGCAAAGAATGTTGCCGCCGCGCAAACAGTTGGTATTGATGCCATTCTATTTAAAAACCCAACACAACTGCGCAATGAACTTCAAAAGCGAAACGTTCTGGTTCCACAAGCAGATCAATAACACCCACAAGATACCGCCCATCCATAATGAATATTGATTTTTCAGCTATAATCTCGTAATACTATGCCTGTTATGTTTCATTAATCATTTTTTAAAAATGAGGAGTACATCATGAACAAACAGGCAGTGATAGCAATTGCAGTACTTGGTCTTACCGGATACAGCTACGCAGAAGAACGAATAGAAAATGAGGCGGTACAGGTTACGCTCGAAGTACGTGTAGACAAAGATATCGCGGATGAAGTGGTGGCAGAAGCAAAAAAAGATGCCAGCATCCTCAAAGAAAAATATGACTCTGTATGCGGCATCGATGCAGTGCGGACCGTTGTCAAACGTGGCATCAAGAAGGAAGAAGAAATAACCCGATCCTGTAGCAGTAGCTGCAAATGTAAATGTAAATGTAAATCATGCTCAAATGGTAGATGCTGCAATTGCAGATCGGTAACCATTGATGATGCATGCTCCTGCGAAGCACAACCAGATGCTGAAGGAACTCGTGCCGTTTGTGAAGCCTGCGAAAAAATAAAAGAAGGCAACGAACGGAAGCGACAACGGCAACGTGAGCTGCAGCAACAGCAACAAAACAAATCGGTTCGTACACTCAAAGAAAATAATGAATTCTGCGACTGCCAAATCGTTCATCAAAAGTGCCCTGATTGCGGTAACGAAACAAGCGAATTTCGATGTGCATGCGGCAGACCAAATCCAACAGGCGCTGAAGACGCTGTTCGCTGTAATTGCGGCAGTAATAAGCCAAAGCCTGACGCCGAACAATAATAGCAACGGATCTATTTGATACAAAAGGGCATAGCTAGAAGGCTATGCCTTTTTTTGTTCACACTCCCATGAGAGCGGCTCATGCATTAATGATTTGAGCATCTGCTCTACTGTGGTATCCGTAAAGATAACTTCGTATATTCCCCGGCTTATTGGCAGATCGATTTTTTCTTTTTCCATCAACTGATACACCGATTGCACCGTATTAATTCCTTCAGGAATATATCCGGTCTCTTTTAAAATCTCCTCGAGTGGCTGACCAGAGCCAAGTCGTTTGCCAACGTCCAGATTCCTACTCAAAGACCCCTTTGAAGTGAGCACTAAATCACCAAGACCAGAAAGCCCATAGACCGTTTCCTGTTTGCCACCAAGGTGTGTGGCAAGCTGCACCATTTCATGAAGACCTCTCGTCAATAAAAACGCCTGGGCGTTATCGGTATATCCGGCACCATCAAACATTCCTACGCCAAGCGTAATCACATTTTTAAGCGCCGCCCCCACTTGTACACCAATCATGTCGGTGGTGATATAGGGCCGAAAATAATCATTGGCAAGCAACTGCTGAAGTTCTTTTGCCTGATCACAATCAGGAGCCGCCACGGTTACGGCAGTAATCTGTTTTTTGGCTACATCTTGAGCAAAACTCGGACCAGCAAAAATTGTCTTTTTAACGGATGCTCCCAATACACTATCAATCATCTGCGTAGGAAAAAGGAGCGTATCCTGTTCTATTCCTTTGCTCAGCACCACCCACACCTGATCAGGATCAAAACATGGTTTTGCTTCTTGTAACACCGAACGTAAAAACTTCACCGGAATCGCTTCAAACACCCAGTGCGCATCACACAGCGCCTCTTTCATATCACCCGTTGCTTTAATTGATGGGTCTAGACTGATGCCGGGTAAAAATTTCTCGTTACGATGGCCTGTATTAATCTGCTCAACAACCTCAGCGTGATAACACCAGATTTTCACCGAATGACCGTTTTGCGCAAGCAGCGTTGCCACTGCCATTCCCCACGCACCCTCTCCGAGTATTGCTATCTGTTTCATAAACCAAAATTCCTCTGACGCGTATGAAAGGATTCAACTACTTCATTTAGATGAATATGCGTAAGTTCCGGCCAAAAACAATCAAGAAAGAAAAATTCACTGTAGGCCGCTTTAAAAAGAAAGAAATTGCTCAATCTTTTTATACCTCCCGTACGCACAATCAGATCAGGAGCCGGAATGCCTGCCGTCCACAATGATTGCTCCAATAACTCATCAGAAATATCATCCTCAGAAAGTTCTCCTGATTTTAATTTTTGCGCAATTACCTTCATGCCATGCACAAGCTCCTGCTGCCCTCCATAGCAAAAAAGTAGATTAACTTGAAGCACTGAAAATTCTTTGGTTTTCTCCTCAATCTCATCACAGATCGGAAGCACTGCTTTGGGAAATAAGGAGCGATCCCCCACAAAGGTTACCCGCACCCCTTTTGCAATAAATTTTTTAAGAAGTGCCTCTTTCATCTCCTTCATAAGCACGTTAAATAGAAAATTAAGCTCCTGCGGTGGTCTACGAAAATTTTCAAGCGAAAAGGTGTACAACGAAAGATAGGAAATCGATTGCTCTAAACAAAAATCAACTACCCTTTGGGCCGTCTTTAATCCCGCACGATGCCCATCCCATGGCAACCATCCATGTTGCTTTGCCCAGCGGCGATTACCATCCATAATGCAGGCAAGATGGGTAATTTTTTTTTCGTTCATGCTGCAGACACCTGCCGTTTTGTAGATACTCTCCCTATTTTCGATACCGCCCATGAGATGGCCTTATGCATCACCACCATGCCACCAGCAAAGAGCAATCGCTCAATCAGCACTGCTGGAATAAGTGCCTGCCACGCAAAAGCATCCATTGGCACCGTGTAGAGCCAGATGACCGATCCCACTGCATGCGCGGTGAACGTACTGCCCAAAGCAGTTAAAAAAGGATGGTTACTATTAAAAAAGTAGAGACCAATTGGAATCAACCAATAAAGCGCATACGCCCATGCCACCCCACCGACTGCGTGAAACAGAAACAGAGCCATACAAAGCATCGCAATAAAAAGACGAATCCCTGCTGATCGGGATGCAAAGTAGTAGCCAGCAACCATTCCCGGCACAAAATGGGCCAAATAGGAAAGAGGCAATGGGCCCCCATAAAGGGCCATCCGAGCCAGAACGGCCATCCCAAACAGCATCGTACTTCCCGCTATTCCGCAAAAGGCTCCCGTAAGGGGTACAAAGCAGTTGGCCGCAGAAAAGAAGGCCGTATAGGAGCCAATAATGAAGCTCACCTTGAAAAGGCCGAACAGCTTTGAACCGAGAAAAAACGGCATAAAAGAGAGCAATTGCTTACTGCGCATAGAAATATCCCTACTCAATAGATAGATTCACCGAGGTTAGATAGGCAGTGTACCATAGGAACCGTCAGCTGCAAAATTCACCAATCGGCCCTTCTACGCTTATCCGGGCCTTCAGGCTCGGCAAGCTACGCCGGGCAAGCCACCCTCTTCCCCTTTTTGGCCATTTTGCTATACTGGATAGTATCAAATAGGTTGATTTAGAGGGGAATCCATGAATTTTTGGGAGACATGACCATGATAAGAAAGATTATGTTAGGGGCCATTCTGGTGGCAAGCACAAGCGCACTATATTCGATTGATGCATCAACACAAACCGAGCCACAAACAAAATCGTTTATTAGTATGCAACGAGTTAAAAAAGCAATCGATCAAAGCGCACGATTTATCCGCAAGCACCAGAATTCCAAAGAAACTCGAATCGGTGGCCATACATTAAAGATTCTAGGCAGCATATGGGCTATTGCAGGCTGTTTAAAAACTATGGCCTCGTTGAAACGTAATCATGCAAATGCAACATTTATGATAGCTTTAGACAGGGAGATGGAATGGAAGCCATCTTTACTCGAAAGCATTATGAGACCAAAGACATCCCGCTTTAAACTAAAAATCGATACTAGTGGGGAGTGGAATTTAGTAAAAATATCACGCCCGCCATACGAAGCAATTTTTGCCATCGGATCATACCTCATATATGATGGATGCTATGGTATCTATAACGAACTGAACCCTAGAAAGAAAAAGAATGATACAGCTACAAGCTAACAAGCTCTTCAAAATTCTTTTTGCGCACTTCTTTCATCATCGCCATCTATCAGATGGTCACCCTTCGCGTTTATAACGCTTTTTCAGTACACTACTAAAAAACATTCTTTTCATACTAAGGAACTTTCATGAACAGTGCGCTATTTTTTGCCGTATTTGCGGTACTTGCACTTTTTTATACGATACTCGGATTTTTGGCTTCTAAAAAAATCAAAACTACCAGTGACTATTTTCTAGCTGGCCGAAATTTAGGCCTCTTTTCCGTTACGCTCACGCTTATCGCCACGCAGGTTGGCGGCGGGATGCTTGTGGGTACCTCGCAAGATGCGTACCTCTACGGCATCTATGGCATTTTATATACCGTTGGGATGGCGGTGGGGTTTGTGTTGCTCGGTTCTGGGCTTGCAAGCAAACTGCAGTCACTCAACGTGGCCACCACAGCAGAACTATTTGAAACGCGCTATGGATCCACCACATTGAAAACAGTCGCCTCTCTGCTTTCCGTCATCACCATGACCGGCATTTTGATCGGTCAAGTCGTTGCCTCGCGAACCATCATTGAAATACTCCAATTTGGCAGCGGCAATGAGCTTATTTTTATTGGATTTTGGATATTTGTAATCCTTTATACCATGGTGGGCGGTTTGAAAGCGGTCGTGATTACCGATGTATTTCAGGTGCTTTTGATCATTGCCATATTCTCGGGCATCTTTATCTACAGCTTCTTCTTTGGACCCTCCTTCGATTGGGGCGCGCTCATGACGATCCAGAAAGAACAGTTTGGCTCGCTTCCAATCAGCATGAATATGGTCATTGCCACGCTCATCATGCCGATTCTTTTTTCCTTAATAGAACAAGATCTTGCACAGAGATTCTTTGCAGCACGGACCAAATGGATTGCCACGCTTTCGGCATTGCTTACGGCAGGATTCATGATCCTATTTGCGTTAGTGCCCATCTACTTTGGCATGCAAGCAAAACTACTCGGACTCTCAATACCAGCAGGGAGTAGCCCTCTAATGGCCACTATTGAACTACTCACGAATGAGTTTGTGGTCGTTTTGGCACTGTGCGCAATCATCGCGGCCATCACCTCCACCGCTGATTCACTTCTTTGCGCCATCAGTTCCAACCTCGCACAAGATTTTGATTTTAGTTGGCTCGGAAAACACAATGCACTTTCTCGTTCAAAAATAATCACCCTAATTGCCGGCCTGGTTGCACTGGGAGCTTCCTTCGTGGTTCCCCAAAACATCATCGATATTCTTATAGGAAGCTATGCAATATCAGTTAGTTGTTTATTTGTTCCGTTGGTATGGTCGTACTTTACTGATCGGATTTCAAAGCAAGCTGCGATCCTATCGGTTGCTGCAGGGTTCATAAGCTGGGTTGCTATGCTGTTCTGGAAAACCGATGCACCCAAAGCGCTCGTTCCACTAGCCTGTTCATTTATTGGTTATTGTATCGGATTGCTATTACAAAGGAGAAGTAGTGAAAGAGAGCCGGTTTCAAAAGATAAAAGCAAAGGGTAAGAAACTTATAAAAATGGTGGGGCCGGGATTTATTACTGGCGCTGCTGATGATGATCCGTCAGGAATAGGAACGTATTCGATCGCCGGGGCAAAGTATGGGCTGTTGCTCACCTGGATTGTACCGTTCCAACTGCCGCTCATGTATTGCATTCAGGAAATGTGTTCTCGTATAGGGCTCGTGACTCAAAAAGGGCTAACCTCCAATATGAAACAGCTATTCCCCAAATCAATTCTCTATATTGTCATTTCGATTTTAGTGTTTGCAAACACGGTAAACATTGGGGCGAATATTGCGATTATGGCCTCCTCTATTACTATGCTTCTTGGATTCAATATTCACCTGCTTGCCATACTGGTTACTGCCATCATTATTCTTACCGAACTTTTTATTCCCTATCATTTTTATTCCAGAATATTGATGCTCCTCTCTATCTCGTTGTTCGCCTACGTGATAACTGTCTTCATGGTTTCCCCCGATTGGCTCACGATTATACAATATACGTTTATTCCCCATATCAAATTCGATCGGGAATTTATTCTCATTCTCACCGGTTTTATCGGGACCACCATCTCTCCCTACCTTTTTTTCTGGCAAACGTCACAAGAAGTGGAAGAGCACCTCGATAGAAAGAAAAATGGAGAAGAAGATTCACCAATCCCCGCCCTGCTCAAAAAAAGCCGGATCGATACATTTGTGGGCATGGTCTTCTCACAGATCATCGCATTCTTTATCGTAATCACCTGTTATGAAACCCTCCACCTAAATGGAATTACCGAAATCAATACTGCACACGACGCAGCCATGGCGCTTAAACCGTTTGCCGGGGAATGGGCCTACCTACTCTTTACCGTTGGTATCATCGGTGCAGGATTTTTAGGAATACCGGTTTTAGCTGGATCAGCAGCCTACGCGCTATCAGAACTGCTTAACTGGAAAGAAGGGCTCGCTGAAAAACCAAAAGATGCGGTTGGCTTTTATAGCATCATCGCCATCTCAACGCTCCTAGGACTCGGCATCAACTTTATTGGCATTAGCCCAATCAAAGCGCTTCTTTACGCAGCAATCATCAATTGTATTGCTTCAGTTCCGGTGACTGCATTTGTAGTGCTTCTGGCCAATAAAAAAGCAATCATGGGAGAACATAAGAACGGCTTGCTGGCCAACACATTCGGGTGGCTCACCTTTGCAACGGTATTCGCCTCATCAGCGCTCACGCTTATTTATTTGTGGTAGGTTCCTCAGGGCACCAGTTCAACAGCACCTGCATCGCCTCACTCACATCATCAGTAATGATAAAGGCACTTACCAAAGGAAGCGTGATAAACTCATATTCATACGCATGCTGATACCATTCAATAAGATCTTTCCAGTAGGATGAACCAATTAAAATAACGGGGACTCGTTTCATTTTACGCAGCTTAATAAGATCAAGCACCTCAAACAGCTCATTCATCGTGCCAACGCCACCGGGAAAGAGCACGAACCCACAACTGTATCTTGTGAGCAACCATTTGCGCGCAAAGAAATTTTCCACCTTAATCACCGGCGCACAAGGATTCACAAAATCGTCATCCACCCCCGTAACCCCAATCCCCAACGTGGCTCGTTTTTTATCTTTTGCCTCCTCATAGGCACCACAATTGGCCGCTTCCATGATGCCAGGGCCACCACCGGTAATCACCGACATTCCTTCTTTTGCACATCGACGAGATAAATCACTGGCCATCTCCGCGTACTTGCCCCCTTCATACGCCCCTCGACCGCCAAACACAGAGACTATTGGTTGCGAAAGCCGAGAAAGACGATATACACCTCTGACAATCTGCAATCCCGATTTGATCGAAATCCACAGAGCTCGAATTGCTTCAAAAAACCATCTTTTCATGGGGTCACCTTACATTCGTCACGAATCAAACACAATACCTGCTCCAAATCATCGGTCATGGTAAACAGATCAAGATCCTCTTGGCTAATTGTTCCATGTTTAAGCGCTTCCATCTTAAGCCACTGCATAAAGTGATCCCAGTACTCCACACCAAAGAGCACAATCGGCACTCGTTTTAATTTTTTTGTTTGAATAAGTGTAATAACTTCTGAAAGCTCATCGAGCGTGCCAAACCCCCCAGGAAACACCACAAACGCGGAAGAAAAGCGAGTTAATAACCATTTGCGTGCAAAGAAATAATTGAGCTCAAAATATTCCTGCACACATTTATTAGCCGACTCACCCAAATCAGTAACCCCGATCCCCATCATTCTTGTTTTGCCCTCTTTGGGGACAATAGCACCACAACTGGCTGCTTCCATTATGCCAGGCCCGCCACCGGTGAGCACTGAAATATCAAGTTCTACCAAGCGCTGGCCAAGCTCATGTGCTTTGCGAAAATAAACATCATCACCCGAAATGCGCGCACCACCAAAAATAGAAACAATCGGCCTTGGCAACTTTGACACGCGCCAGACCCCGTAAAGGAGCTGCCATAATACGCCGATCCATTGAAAGAGCGTTTTGCAACATAATCCCATTCGTCTAAACATACGCATACCTTATGGTAATGAAACTCGTTTTAATCTCAGCGCATTCAACACAACTGACAAACTGGAGAACGCCATCGCGGCACCGGCAAATATTGGATGGAGCATAATCCCCATCAATGGATACAACACGCCCATGGCCACCGGCAACAGCACAACGTTATACCCAAATGCCCAAATAAGATTTTGGCGTATATTGCGCATCGTGGCACGCGACAAGCGAATCGTAAACGGTACTAATTTCATATCATTGTGCAGTAAAGCAATGCCAGCTGCCTCTAACGCAACATCAGTACCGCTGCCAACCGCAATCCCCACATCCGCAGCGGCCAACGCCGGCGCATCATTAATACCATCGCCCACCATTGCCACGATAAAGCCTCGTTTTTTCAACTCAGCAACTTTCTGCGTTTTCTCTTCAGGAAGCACCTGCGCAAAAAACTCTTCAATGCCAACTTGCTGAGCAACCGCACGAGCTGCCTGCTCGTTGTCACCAGTCAGCATTACGGGCGTAATTCCCATTGCTTTAAGCTCTTCGATTGCTTTCTCTGAAGTTTCTCTCAGCTGATCGGCGACACAGAAATAGGCAACGAGCTGTGTATCAATGCTCACAAATGAAACAGATTTGCCTTCTTGCGACCATTCATCCGCACAGCCAAGCGCATTGTCACCAAGCGATATTCCCTCGCTCTCCATCAAACGACGGGATCCTAGCAGTACTGTATGCCCATCGACAATGGCCCTAACCCCTAACCCCGACATAGCTTCAAACTGTTTTAGCTCAATATTTTTCATAAGATCATCGCGATTTTGCAGTTTGCTTTTTATGTACGTAACCAGCGCAATGGAAATAGGATGATTGGAACGTTCCTCAACTAATGAGACCAACGCCAAAATATAGATTTCTGCTTTCGCATCCTGCAGCTTCCATCCCTGCTTATCAAGAATAGCACCTACATTATCAACAATAGTAAATTTCTCTACGGTTTGCTTCCCCTGCGTGAGCGTGCCAGTTTTATCGAAAATAACGCAATTAATTGCACCTGCTTGCTCCAAGGTTTGCACATCTTTAATCAGCACTCCCTGCAATGCACCGCGCCCCACACCCACTATGATCGACATCGGAGTTGCGAGCCCAAGGGCACACGGACAAGCAATAATGAGCACCGCCACCATATTAATAATCCCATACATAAGCTGTGGCGTTGGCCCCCAGTTAAACCAGATCAGAAAAGTAATCAATGCCAAAACAATTACCGTGGGGACAAAGATCGATGATATCTGATCTACTATCTTTTGCACCGGCGCGCGAGATGCTTGCGCCTTTTTAACCAAATCAATAATCTTTGCAAGCATTGTATCGGTTCCCACCTTCGTTGCCTTCATCTCAAGTGAACCAGAGATGTTGATCGTGGCACCAATTACCACATCACCCTCTTTTTTGGAAACCGGTTTCGATTCACCCGTTATCATGCTTTCATCAATTGATGAAGAACCATTCACAATCTCCCCGTCCACCGGAATACGATCTCCCGGAGAAACGCGGATAGTATCACCAATTTGTACCGCATCAACCGACTTTCGCTCCCACACCTCTTTGCCATCACGTTGCGTTAACACCAGTGCCGTCTCTGGCTGCAGATCCATTAATTTTTCTATCGCACGAGATGTTCGTTTTTTAGCACGGGATTCGAGATACGTGCCCAACAAGATAAAGGTAATAATTGCTACCGCCGCATCGAAATATTGGTGAGTTGGCAAACCAGCAGCATGCATCTGTTTTTCAAAAATAAGCACAATCAATGAGTAGAAATAAGCCACCAACGTACCCAAAACAATTAACGTATCCATATTAGCAGCACGATATTGAAGCGCACGCCACGCACTCACATAAAATCGAGAGGCCACCCAAAACTGAACCACGGTAGCTAGGATGAAAACAAACCAGTCCACGTACGGGATAGTATACCAATAGCTAATAACCATATTAGTCATCAATAAAACAAAGGCCACTCCACTCACGACAAGTTTACGGCGCATGCGCGTGAGCTCATGCTCTTGCAACGCACTTACTTTGTGATGCTCATGCGCACCAAGCTTTGGATCTTGGCCAGGCATCACCACCTGATACCCCATAGATTCCACCATCGATTTGATCTCACGATCATCAATTTTTTCTGGATCGTACGTAACAGTCCCCTGCTGCCCGGCATAGCTTATGGAGCCTTCGTTTATGCCAGGATGCTTTTCTAGCACCTGCTTAATCGATACCTCGCAACTACTGCAATGCATTCCCACAATCTTAAATTCTATCTTTTTATGAGCCATCGCCATCCCTCTTTTTGAGCAAACGATGGCCAAAGAAAAACCAGGCCACCAGGACAATGAGCCCTACAACCACCCCATTTATCAACCAATGCCATCCCGTCATGAATATCCTCTTTCAGTAAAGGGGGATCAAAATCGTTCAAAATCTAATAAAATTGAGGGGGAAATGGCAATTTTTGGCCTCGAAATCCTGGATCTCCCCCGCAGGCCTGCCCTTCGTAGCTCCGTAAGGAGCGAAGTAGGGCCCTTTTAAAATAGCGAACTCGATCCCCATTGCGAGACCCCCCTCCTGAACCCCTCCTAAAAAAGTTACAATCTGTCAATTC
>JAUUXD010000020.1 GCA_030588705.1 bacterium
TCATCCCCCGAACTACTGCTGTAAACTAATCGACCGCATGGCAACCAAGAAAAACTATCTCCCTCCCATTCTGCATAAGGAATACCTTTGTCAGTGCAAAGTTGAATCTTGCTACAATCATCCTCTAAAAGGCGCCTGACAAGCGTGGTCCCGTCTGGTGACCACTGCACCATATCAACACCTTCACAAACAGTAGATTCAATATGTCGACCATCATGAGAGACAGTGTAAATTTTATGGGTCTTTTCAGTGTCACCGCTATCAGATAATCTGATAAACTTCAACATGTCTGGTAATGGCAGCTCTCTATCTTTCTTCCATTCGGCGCACACTTTCCCTCCAGAACCATACATACAAACCTTCTGATCATCTTCGGGATCATTGACAACCGATGAACCACCTGACCATAAATTTAGGAGAATGCTTTCATCAAAGTCAGATCTAAAATCCTGCTCCCCACGAGGGCTATGAACTTGGATATCGTTGCCTTTATAGGTTAATAATCTACCATCGGATAACCAATGAACTCTTCTATCGCCACCTGCTATCTCATACCGTTTTTCTCCAGCATAGGTATAGATCGCAATTTTATGCCTGTCGCCACTGTCCAAAAAGGGTTCAGAGGAAAGTGCAATTAATGAACTATCTGGTGACCAGACCGTTTCACCCCTTAATGGCATAGCAAGATGCCAGCCCGGTAAAGAAACACTCTTTCCCCCTAGATAAGGCTCAATAATCACCTGCTCCCTACAATCGTTCGCAATGTACCTGCTATTTGGCGACCACAAAACCCATCTAACATCACCATGTTTATATTCCCTCACATCCTGCACGCCATCAGCTATAGGCATCGGATCATGAGCACCATCAAGAATTTTTTCTTCGATTTCTAGTGACAATACATCCAATAGAGAGCGTGAAAATGCATCATCCACCTCCATGCCATAGAGAGACAAAGAACCACATAGTAGTAACAAGACACAACAGGACGACATTTTCATAAGCACCTACCTTGCATCATAATTTTTGCGCCTTCACATATAAAAGTGGCGATGTGCTCTTGATCGCCCCCTTCTGACCCTTGGCAATGTTCTCTACAATCTCTTGTGAAAACTGCAACGACTTTTCTTCATCCAATCCAGTAACGTAGGGAACCCATACTAATGCCCAATTAAGCAAGTCCTCTTTAGAATCATATAAGCGGGAGGCTGATTGCGTTACTGTTTCAATGATCTCAAACCCTCCTTGCTCCAACAGTGGCCGATACTCTCCCTCCGTTTTTGCCCCCCATACCATCTCCTGCTCTGAAATAAGAGCCTTCCACTTTTCTCGAGCAAAAACTTCTGCCACTTCTGGCTGATCCCCTCCTGCCATTACCACAATAAACACGCCTCCTGGCTTGAGAGCGCTATATATTTTTTTCAAAACTGTCTGATGATCAACGACGTAATGCAACGCAAAGAAACTTACAATCAGATCAAATTGAAAATCAAACGCAAAATCTTCTGCGCTTGCCTGGATGAATGAAAGATTTTGCACAGACAAAAAACTCTTTTGAGCCTCAGTAATCATGGCTGGAGAAGGATCGATACCAATAACGTTTCCATCTGGCAGCTTTGCTGCTATCTCTGCAGTAGTCCTTCCATCACCACAACCAATATCAAGCACCACCTCATCGCCACGAAACGGATAGTGAGCAATAATAGCCTGCCCACCCTCTTGCTGTGGTTCAGAATGTTCTTTATACTGTTGCGCATCCCAATCTTTTTTACTCATAGCCTTTACCTCTAGCCTATCTATTATTTTAATGGATTCCATTCTACCAAAAAATGAAATAACTGCTAATATAAGGGATAAATACAGTATAAAAATCAGCACAGTTTGTCCGTGATGAAAACGAAATAAGACCAACACCAAGAAAACTGTAGCTCATGCGTCTTTTTTTATAGTAGAAGTAACAATTGTAAAACCAATATTTTTATTTCAGCTAAAATAGTAACCGACCCAAAACCATGCAGACCAAACTAATCCAAATACAACATCTTTCAAAGCAATATCGCATTGGCAAGCGAGTGATTAACGCCTTGCAAGATGTTTCACTCGATATATATGAGGCAGAAATTGTCGGCCTTCTTGGGGTAAATGGAGCAGGGAAAACCACGCTTTCTTCTATCATTGCCACGCTACACCCACCAACCAGCGGTGATGTTCTTTATCGTGGGCAGTCGATTTATGACAATATAAACGACTATCGATATATCATTGGGTTTTGCCCACAAAAAGCAAACTTAAACAGAGATCTGACTATTGACCAGATCCTCTATTTTGCCGGCTCCTATTACTGCATGCCAAAAAAACTCATTCTAGAACGGCGGGAAGGACTTATTGCCCAATTTCAGCTACAAGAATATCGAACGGAAAAACCTGACATATTATCCGGAGGCTACCAGCATCGCGTTCTGATTGCACGCGCACTCATGCATCGCCCAAAGCTGCTGATTCTGGATGAACCTACCGTGGGCCTCGATCCTCATATACGAAGAAATTTGTGGAAAATCATCAGAGGGTTAAAAGAGTATGGCGTATCAATAGTTTTAACCACGCACTACCTTGATGAAGCAGACTTTCTCTCCGATAGAATTTGCATTTTAGATAAAGGTAAAATAAAACTGATCGATACCCCACAAAACCTCAAGGCCGCCCACAAAAAGAGCACCCTGGAAGATGTGTTTATCACACTGATGGAGGAAGAAGTAACATGAGCAGCACAAAACGATTCGCGCGATACTGGCATATATTTTGGCAACTGTTCCAAGCTGATCTACTCGTCTTTTGGCCCCAACTATGGGATGATATCCTCAACATTATTGTGTGGCTCAGCAGCCTTCTTATTTTATCTGCTTATATCTTCCCCCTTCTTGGCATCATGAAAAGCTTTGGAGTTTTTACCGCATTTGCATTAATCGCATCAGAGAGTTATTGGCGCATGTGGCCCACCACGTTTGAATTCATTAGTGATCTCGATGGAGAACGGGCAATTGATTATCACCTTATCCTTCCCATTCCTTCATCTCTTGTTTTGGTAAAATCAATCGCATTATATGCTTTCAAATCAATCATATTTGGTTTCATCACGTTTCCATGGGTAGTCTTTCTTATATGGAATGAACTAGATTGGCAGCTTTTTTCATGGCCAAGATTTATACTGATGTTCCTCAGTATATGTCTCTTTACTGGATGCTTTTTTATTCTGCTCTCCAGCATTGCCAAAAATAGAAATAATTTACGAAAGATTGGTCTCAGGATTATTTTCCCGCTTTGGTTTTTCGGTGCAGGACAATTTCCCTGGCAGGTGATTTACGATAGAGTATCTCCCAAACTGGCTTACGTTTTGCTTGCTAATCCGTGGGTGTATGCCATGGAAGGAATGCACGCAGCTACGATAGGGCAACAAGGATTTCTCCCCTTCTGGATCTGTTTAGGGGCAGTACTTACGGTTTCTTTTTTATTCGGATCGGTCGGCATTGCGCGATTGATGAAACGTTTAGATGCTATCTAAGATTTCGTATACCGAATATATCGCGGTTTGGTTACAGCAGCCTTTGCCCGCTCACACTCAGTCCTGAACAAATCATCCATATCAGAAAGCCGTTTAAAGGTATCACCAACCTGAACCCATGGGTCTACACCGCGAAACTTACCCACAAATGAAGCGTCATACTTCTCCCCTTTTCCCACCTCCTCATACGCATCTTTATACCGAACCAGGCTACGCATATTCTTCTGAATAATCTCATCGGAAGCATTACACAAAAGGTTCCATGCATCCTCATCTACGGAAAAATGAATATCATGCATCGTAAGCAATCCAAGATCCACCGCTCTAACCAATGCTTTTGCAGCTAGATCATATGTTACAAAATTCCATAGAGAAGCAAAACGATGCTCAGTCAGCCAAAGCGAAATTTCGGCAAACTTTTTTGCCTGATGCAGATCATCAAAAAACCACCGTTTCTGCCGATACTCCAAAGAGGCAATTATCGCCCGAACCTCATCTTCCGCAACTAAGCCCTCTATGTATCCCCCATATAGATTATACTCAAGCCGATCAGCACAAATATCAGGCAACTCTTGCTCCAGCATCTGATACTGGCCACATTTAGGATCCATGGACTTTACCGCAATGCCATACGTATCCAAAACGCCCTTTACATCCGTTTGCGCAAGATACCAGGTGTGCACATTATCCTGATATGCTTCATCATTCTGATCAAACTCTTTGGCATGCTGCAACGCCATAACATGATCTCCCACATGTGAAAATACGGTATGTGAAACATCATGCAGCAATCCAGCAACTTGCTCTTGAACTGATGCACCAAACCGTTTCAGCAATACCATTACTCCCACCGAATGCTCATAGCGACTATAAGGAAGCATCTTTTTGCGCACATAATGCTCCACCCCATACTGCTGAATATGGTGGAGCCGCTGCACCGCAGAGGTTACTAAAAGCTCTTGAATAACTGGTTCTACAACCTCATAGTCACCATATAAAGTTTGCAACTGCAATGCATGCGAAACTGACGAAACGAATATCGCACAAATAAATAGAACTCGAAAATTGAAGCTATAACGCATCACACCCACTCCTTTACAAGAAAATTACAGAGAAAAGAATCCTAGCTTTTCGAGCGCCTCGCGAACCTCATAGAGTGGCAGCCCCACGATAGCGGTGTATGAGCCTTGTACCTCTTTTAAAAACTGTCCACCATACTGCTCCACGGCAATAGCATTAGAACAGTTTAATCCGGGGGATTTCTCAAGATAGGTTTCTATCCATTCATCAGGAATAATGAATTTGTAACTGGCATGGACCACTTGTTCAATACGGTCTACCGTCTGCCACCCCCCATTTTTCCATGCTTTTTTATCGAGGCAAAAACCAGTACACAATCGCGTGCCCCCTCGTGCCTCTTTAATTTTTTCAATCGCATCGGCACGATCTTTCGGTTTGCCTTGAATGGCTCCGTTAGCGTCTTGTGAGAGGGTATCGGCAGTAAGTACAAAAATCTCTTTTTCTCGATCAATACCGGATAGATCCGCATGCTCCATCTTATACAGCGCAATGGATGCCACCAACTTATGCAACGGTAACCCCCAATCACAGGCCGCCTCATCTGCTGTCTGAGAAACAAGCTCAAATGGGATTTGCACTTCACGCAATAGTTGCTGGCGGGATGGTGATTGTGAGGCAAGGTACAGTATTTTTTTCATAATAGAAGAGTGTACAGGAGCAGCGCATTTTGAGCAAGCAGCCGCTCCACCCTACAACGTCCGGCGTTACCTCCAGCCAAGAACACAGCACCGTTATTATGGCTCTTAACCCCCTCGCTTTTTGAGCGCACTACCAAACTGGCGCAATGGTTGCGAACCGGGTTTGAGATTGAGATGTTTTCCATCATCAGTTACTGCAAATATACCGTAGCGACGATCTGTGCTGTCCAATCCTGGCCATTCATAGTTATCCATTAACGTCCATGGTAAATAACCATACACTGGATAGCCGTCTTGCGTAGCGCGCATCATCGCATAAAGGTATTCATGATAGAATCGTTTACGCTTTGCATCGTCCTTCGTGGCAATGCCATTTTCTGCAACAAGAAGCGGAAGCTTTTTGCCCGCTGCGCGTTCAAATGGTTTAATGAATCGTTCATAGATCTCTACGATTGCGCGATACATGCCATTCGGGTAATGGTAGTAGGTATCCCCATCCGTTCTGAGTCGCTCATCAGTAATAGGAACTGTTTTGGAAAAAAACTGATATCGATTCGAGTAGTAGCTGAGCCCTATGAAATCCAATGCGCCAATAGCTTTTTTATTTACATATCTCAGATCAACGGCAATCTCAGCAACTTTGTCTGCAATGCTAATATTGCGCTTCATCATCTTGCCAGCCTTCTCAACAAGCCTCATCACCTTGCTCACAACCCCAAGCGGTATTTGCACCCAAAGAACCCCGTTAATAAAGAAATTATAGAGCGCATGATGATGAATTTGATCAGCAAAACCAAAAACAAAGTTATTGAGCGGCTTTAAGCGCCGTTGATTATTCGTAAAGGTAGCCGGATCATATTGATGAATGTTTTTGATCAACCCAATCTGCGGCTCTGGAATTCCCTCTTTAAGCATTCCTTCAACCTGCAACGTTTTATAGAGCTCCTTCATGCGATAATAAATGCGTACATGTGCTTCAAGCTCATTTTTAAGAACATTGGCAACAAGAGAAAAGCCTTTTTTATTGGGCGGCCCGGCCTTGGCAAAGTAACTCCGCAATGCAAACGACTCCGGTCCATTAAAGGTAACCCACAATGGCGTACGCGGCGCCATTTTTTTAAGCTCTTTCATTGCTTGCTCATCATCGCTAACTGCCTTCATGATCTGCTCATACAGCTTGATGCATGGGTTCACAAACTGATCAATAAGCCCATAATTTTCAAACCCACCCGCATCTAAAAACCAATTCGGATCGGTGTAATGATGAAAACAAACAACCGGCGCAATTCCTTTCTTGAGCACATACAGGAATCGCTGTGTATAATGATCGGCAACGGATTGATCCCATGAATCGGGTCCTGAGGGCGTAAGCAATGCCATCTCAATAGAAAAGCGAAGCGCATTAAAACCGGGAATTGCTTCTTTGGCATCATCTACATAATTTTCGCCATAGTTCCACCAATCCATCTTGTATCGAGATTCCGTTGGTTGCGTAAAATTATGCTCCTGCGCATAGCGCGACCAGCTACACAATGCCGGCGTACATTTTTTGCTGCTTTGATGCTCAGAGGTGGATGCCCCAAAGTAAAATTCATCCGGTTCCACTATTTTAAACCAGCGCCGTGCGATGGTATTAATTGAGGGGACATGAATAGGAATTTCAAGCGGATACAATTTGCGATAGATACTATTATCACGCCCCCGCTTAATATTGTACCCAATAAACTGCCGCTCATAATGAGCACCTGTAGTAAGCAAACCTAATAGCATTAGATAATTGATCATACTGAAACTCCTTGTATGGAACTCACTGTATCAATAGGGATAGGCAATCGCAACGATGGATGGAAACTCTAAACAGATAATTTCTGTACGATAACGTCCACAAGCTCCGGGAACTCCGATTTATAATAATCGCCCCCGAAATGGCCTTGATCAGTAAATTCATAATATTCAGAATTTAATTTTTCATGAACAAATCGCGGCTCCTCAATCGGGATCCACGGATCATTTGGTGAAGCGAATTGAACAATCCATTGTTGATTGCTCTTGATAGCATCCCAATTCCACGGCCTTTCAAAATACCCACTTAGTTTTTCTTTTTCCATTCCCAAATCGGTATAATAAGATCCCACAAGAATAGATCCTAATATTTTATTCTCTTCCGCAAATCGCATGGCAGCAATAGCACCTGATGAATGCCCCACGAGTATTGAATATTCATCAGCACAAAGTTCATTTTTTAAAAAGGGCAACCAATAAGAAGCCCGCGCT
The DNA here is from genome assembly GCA_030588705.1 of bacterium. Lineage (GTDB taxonomy): Bacteria > Babelota > Babeliae > Babelales > Vermiphilaceae > JAUUXD01. Next base: position 7,552 of record JAUUXD010000020.1, read on the forward strand.
AAATCAGTATCAGGAAATTGACGCGCAACCACCTTATATCCAAGTTTTTCGAGCGCTAGTTTAACATACGGAAACCAATTATCATTGGGAGTGCTCGTATCGTTACCATGTAAAAAAATAATCTTAATCATCTCACTTGCCTTCAATTCATACCAGTATGTAACATGCCCACAAGGGCTAACGGGAGAAGAACTAATTGAAAATTCTCTGAAAAAAATGGCCCCTACTTCGCGTCGGCTAACGCCGCTTGCTTCGAAGGGCAGGCTCACCACAGTCTGCGCTTAGCAAACGCATGTCCAGAACCAACTTTAATATATTTTTCAAAATCTAATGCTTTTTTCTTTGAATCAAAAGCAAGATATGCTACCAGCCACCAAGGCCTATCATCCTTGGTGTGTGAAGAACTACCTTCATTATGCTTTTTTAATCGCTCGTTTATAGCTGAAGTATAACCCACGTAGGTTTTTTCTGGTGAGTTTATTGATCTGAGGAAATAGACGTAATACATAGACTGCTGCTCATAAGTTCAGGGGGCCCTACTTCGCCCCGCTACGCTAAGGCTTCGAAGGGCATACTTCGCCCTGCTATATCAAATAATCTTACTAATTTCCTTTTCTAGCGAAGGGTGGCCGTGCCATACGAAGCCTGCCAAGCCGGTAGGCGTGGATAGGCGAAGTATGGTTGGGGCGGGAGGATTCGAACCTCCGTATCACAGGACCAAAACCTGTTGCCTTACCACTTGGCTACGCCCCAATAGAAAAGTTCATGAGATTCAATGGTAGCACAGTCGGCACAAAAAGCCCAGATCTGTCCCGCTTTTTTGACTACACCCTAATTTTGAACGGAGACGCTTACATATCTTGAGGAAGCACTTCACCACTTTCTGCGACTTGGTCGAACTCCTTAATCACACGATCTTCGATCATTTGACGTGTTTCTGCATTAAGGGGGTGAACGATATCCCTAAACGTACCATCTTTGCGTTTACGAGAAGGCATAGAAACAAAAAGTCCTTTGTTGCCTTCTATAATTTTCAAGTCTCGAATAATAAAGCTGTTGTCAAAAACCACGGTTGCATATGCCTTGAGTCTTCCACCATCTTTAGCTGAAAAAACTTTTACTTCGGTAATTTCCATCGCTGTAATCCTTCAGAGATTTAATACTATCCCTCTTTACATTCTCCTGCACTACTCACACTTAGAGTGCATCATTCTATAAGATGGCCCCTTTTTGTCAAACAATTTTACAGGGACGGACAGGGTTGCGTTAGATTTTAACGGCAGCTCGCAATTTGGCCGATCTGGATGAGGGATTCGTTACAATCTCCTCCCGGGTAGGGACCACCACCTTCTTGGTTAATACCTCGAGCTTTCCCGCTAATGCCTGATCGATAAAAAACTGCTTTACAAGCCGATCTTCCAAAGAATGAAAACTTATACAAACAATGCGCCCCTGAGGAGCAAGCGGCGGAATAGCCCCCTTCAAAAATGAGCGAATGTTATCAAGCTCCTGATTTATGTAGATGCGCAGCGCCTGAAACACTCGAGTGGCTGGATGAATCTTCGCTTCGCGTTTATAGGGGACAATGCCCTTAATAAAGTTGGCCAGCTGCTGCGTTGTCTTAAACCTTTTGTGCCCCCGCTCCTTTACAATTGCCCGCGCTATTTTACGAGAAAATCGCTCTTCGCCTAGCTCTGAAAATATCCGAAGGAGCTTCTCCTCAGAGGCGGTGTTGAGCAGCTCAGCCGCAGTGGTCTTGTAATGAGCTGTCGACATGCGCATATCTAAAGGCGCGTCTCTATAGAGTGAGAAGCCCGGCTGGTCGGCAATCTGCATTTGGGAGGTGCCAAAATCAGCTAAAATTCCATCCACCTGCCGTACATCAATCTTTTTTAACAACTTATAAAGCAACGCAAAATTGCCCCATACCGGCGTGAATCGATCCCCAAATTTTTCCGTAATAAGGGGGGCATACCGATCAAGAGAACTACGATCCCAATCTATGCCAATCACGTGACAAGTTGGTTCCTTTTCTAAAATGGCGCGCGTGTGACCACCACTGCCAAACGTGGCATCAATATAGATCTTATGTGGTTGAGGATTGAGGTAGGCAAGCACCTCCTCGATGAGAACTGATTTATGAAAGAGCAACGGCTTATCCCTATTTTCAAATTTATTTCGTACAATGAGCTACCAAATTCGAAAGCCCCACACCTCGTGAGCCTTTCACAAGCATCATAACCTCTCGATCCCCAATAACCGCTGGCAACTGTTTAAGCGCCTCCTGCCAGGTGGCAACGCAGATCATTTCAATCCCTAGCGGCACCGTGCTTTCTATACATCGTACCATATTCCCCACTAAAATCAGCTTTTTTAGCGACGTAACCTTACGCAAAAATCGGCCGATCTGCCGATGCCAGAAGGGACTATTTACGCCAAGCTCCAGCATATCTCCCAACACCGCCACCTTGCAGGCAGTGGTTTGTATTTCTTGAAACGCGGCTAGTGCCGCCTTCATGCTTTCGGGATTTGCATTATAGCAATCATCAATCACCATCCCATTACCGATCGAAAGCATCCGCCGTTCAAATCGGCTCGCTACAATAATCGGTTCCTGAATCGCTGAAATAATATGTTCACGAGGAATGAGAAGAATGTGCCCTACTGCCGCCGCAACTAATGAACGATGAATCGTCCCCACGTGCGGATTGGCTAGTACCACCTCATATTTATCCTTATAGATCTTCATTATGCAATGCGTATCGGTATCAACAAAGCGCACCTTCCGGGCTTGAATATGATTTGTTGTTTTATATCCAACCTTTATCACCGGATGAGGATAGGATATCGCAGAAAGAAGCGGTTGATCACCATCCACAATCCCAATATTTCGCTCAGTGAAATATTTAAAAATATCCCGTTTTTCAAATGCAATATCTTGCAAAGAGCCCAACCCTTCCATATGACAATGACCAATGGTGGTAATAATACCAATCGTTGGTTTTGCCATACGTGCAAGCTGCGCCATTTCTCCCCGTCGATTTATGCCAAGCTCAAAAACCGCCACTTCATGATGATCACGCATACGCAGAAGATTTAATGCAAGACCGATCTGCGTATTTTGGTTTCCGTAGGATGCAATATATGAGCGCCCCGCATGGGCAAACATTTTGGCAATGGTCTCTTTAGCTGAGGTTTTACCCACTGAGCCCGTTACGCCAATCACTGGATAGGAAAACTGTTCGCGCCAACAAGTTGCAAACGCAATCAACGCCTGCAATGGATCAGAGACAGTAATGATAACTTTGGTACGCAACAAATCGTTGCTGATATGTTGCAGACAAGCATCTTTTTTATCTCGTGCGACGAGGGCGCCAACAGCGCCACGCTCTAAAGCATCCTTCACAAACTGATGCCCATCACACCGCTCACCTTTCAGCGCAACAAAAATCTCATGGTTCTTTACCGTACGAGAATCGATACTGAATAAGGAATCCTCTGAAAGGGTTCCCTCAATAGATACGTCGGGAAGCGCCTCCCGAAAACAATACTCATATGATCGCATAGTTCCTACTTAGTGCTATCTAATAACTCTTCTGGTCCTACTACCATCTGCAGGCATAATCAGACCATGCATTTCCAACATTGCAATAATTCGTGCAGATCGATTATACCCTATTCTGAATGCTCGTTGAAGAGAAGATATAGAAATTTCCTCCACTGAATCCAGATAAGAGACCACTTTCTTATAAAGTTCCTCATCTTCCGAAGATAGATCTGTCTCATCGGCAGCAAGTTCTTCAGTAATATCAAGATACTCAACCACGCGCTGATCTCTAATATGGGAAGCAACAGTATTAATTTCACTATCAGACACATAGGCCCCATGAACCCGCCTGAGTACCGACGCCGTAGAATCGAGAAATAACATATCACCTCTCCCAAGCAGTTTGTCTGCACCACCACAATCTAAGATAGTACGAGAATCAACTTTCGATGTTACACGACATGAAATCCTACTGGGGAAATTAACCTTAATCAACCCAGTAATCACGTCAACCGACGGACGTTGTGTTGCAATAATCATATGAATACCAGCTGCGCGCGCCATTTGCGTGATACGAGTAATAAGATATTCTACTTCACGCCCTACCGTCATCATCAAATCAGAAAGCTCATCAATAACAATCACAATGAAAGGGAACGTTTCTACCCCTTGCGCTTTAGCCAACTTATTATATTCAAACACATTGCGTACACCATAATGGGACATCTGCTCATAGCGGGATTCCATCTGTTTAACTACCCATTTTAAAACAGGAACCGATTGTTTTGGATCAGTCACAATAGGAAATAAAAGATGTGAAATGTCCGCATACGGAGCAAACTCTAATCGTTTTGGATCAATTAAAATCATACGCAACTCATCAGGCGTACATTTACACAATAAGCTGATAAGCATTGAATTTAATGCCACTGATTTACCCGATCCGGTGGATCCTGCAATTAACAGATGGGGCATTTTCGCCAAATCAACAACCACATCCTCGCCTACGGTATTTTGGCCCAAGATGAGAGGCAACAGTCCATCAAATTCAAGATATTCTGGGGATTGAATAACGGAAGCAAGCAGCACATCTTTTCTTTTTTTGTTCGCAACTTCAAAACCAACCACTGATCGCCCAGGAATAGGCGCGAGAATGCGAATACTCAATGCCTGCAGCGTCATGGCCAGGTCATCTTCAAGTGCAAGAATTTTACTTACTTTCGTGTCTATTGTCGGTTGGTATTCAAACAGGGTAACCACAGGCCCACTTTTGATAGAGATTACATTACCATATACCCCAAACCGTTCCAGCTTCTCTTCTAAAATGCGAGCACGTTCTTCAAGTTCACGCTTAAACTGCTTATCTTCTCGCTGGTCATCTACGCCAATAAAGATATCAAGGTTTGGCAATCCATATGATGACGACTTTGATTCTTCAACTGCATGCGAGCCACTCTCATCTACAATGCCATCCTGCTGCTCATATGATTCCTCATGGGCAGGAGGAGCCTGTTGCTCGAATAATTCTTCATGACCAGAGGAACTGAATTGCTGTTGGTCTGGTTCCCAACGGGAGCCAGCTTGCTCTTGTTCGTACGCAAAATTAGTAGCCGGCTCGGGCGTATCAAACGCAGAGCCATCCACCCATTTCCAACAATAACGGACCACGGTATCGCATGATCGAGCAACGAAAACAATAATCGCATACGTCCGTTGGGCCACGCGATGGCGTACCAAAAAATCATACGTTTGTGAGGTAATACGAATCAAAAAACGAGCCGTACCAATAAAAGAAAATCGCACGAGTAACACTAATGATGCATACACGCCCACGTACGCAAAGATAATAGAGCCCACCTGATCAAAGAGACGATACAAAAGCACCGTCATGCCATATCCCACATAGCCACCTGCCACCGATGAATGAAAAAGGTCAATACGATGCACCGTCACGAGCACTGAAACCGATACAAGCAACCCCAGCATAGCAGCGAATCGCTCCCACTCCTCTTTGAAGTCGGACGTATCCCACATAAGGTAGCCACTAGTAACTATAAACACCGGCACAAGATAGGAGGCAGTGCCCAAAAGATAAATAAGGACCGAGGCTATATTGGCACCAAACATGCCACAAAGATTTTGTGTTTGTTGCGGGTCGGAAAAATAGTGGAACCATGAAGGATCGTATACGTTATAGGAATACAACGAAAGACCCATGAAGGCGGCAACCACAACCGTTATGAAAAAATACAACTCTTTTTTATACGCGAAATCAAAACTATAGAAACGATTCGTAAAAAACATGATACCAATCCCCCTCTCTCGTATGACAGTATATTGCCGATCATCCTATCGTATTGAAGGGATGAAAAGCAATACTCTTGCTCCCCGTCAGTGGTATGAAACCCTTCGATCCTTCGAGAACCCTCAGGACAGGCCCATCTCGTTCGAGAAGGACCTTCAGTCTCGAGCTCATCGAGATGGTCAGGGTGAACGGTTAGTGCGTACAATACAGAAGGGAAATGGTCAGCGGAAGGATCATATAGATACTCACCATCCATAGCATTCCACGCTTTGAAAGCAAATACATTCCATATAATCCCATAAATGCAAACAGTGATGCCCCGCCAACCGCCACAAGTGTCATCAAATCAAATGGTACCCAATGCGTAGGATGCATCATATACTGATACCCACTCAGCAATGCCATTCCCACGGCGAGCGGCCATTGCAGCATCCAGGTGATATGGAACGAGCGCCGCACATTGATGCCCATCCATCTACTTGCCACAAACACCACCGCAAAGCGCGATATGCCCGGAAATAGTGCTACGCCCTGAACCACTCCCAGTAGGAGCGCCCGCTTTGTGGTGAGCGTGGCATGATCATCGCGAGAACAAACACGCAACGAAAGAAGAATGGCAGCCGTAGCACCAAAACCAAACCAAAGCGGAATCATCGAATCATATCGATGTATAAGAAGATAGAAAAGCGCCGTTATGCTATTGCTGCATACCATATATCCAATAAGCTTACCCACAACGCGCCACGTAACGCGAAGATTCATCAGTAAAAACCACCATTCTTTCACAAAAAAAAGTGCAACCACAAAAATGGTCGGCACATTCATCCACAACACGAGTTCCGGTGTGGATAATACTGCTGATAATGATTCAAACAATACAATTTTTTTAGAAAAAAAGAGACACAAAGCAAGAACAACATGACCCGAACTACTCACCGGAAAGCTCTCAAATACGAGCTGAATTGATATGAATGATAACAAACTAAGCATCCATGGCTCTTTTTAATACTTTAATTTAGCTGAAAACTGCACCCACACGCTCTTGCGAAAATATTTTTCTTTACATTGGCAAATTTGACATATTATATTATAGGGGAATTTTGGAAATGGGCGACTAGGAAATTGACATCGCAGTTCCATCTTGCAATATATCAACAGTTGATCTAGAATGGTGTGCGTTTATACACCATGGACACAAAAACTCGTACAAAAAGTGGTAATAAACAGCAACAGTAAGTAGAACGAAAGGAGGCCCGCAGAGCGCGAATCAAAGTAGTAATTTTACCTCTCGTAACCCACACGTCGGTTTTTCAAACATACACGATTAACTCGCATGTGTTGGACAAAAAAGCAACAGACTTAAGGAGTTGTTCTCATGAAACAAACATTTAGAAAAATTCTCTCGATCGCCGCTCTGCTGAGCATGGTAGCCATACAGGCACACAGCCAGGTTACCCCAACATTGGCACTGCGCTCACAGGGTTTCCACGGTGATCGTCAAAGAAATGTAGGCATGGTTGGTCACATCAACCTATATGATATGGAATCATGGTATGGCACATTCGATCTTGGCATTGGCTACTCACGTTCATTTGATTCTGAAGAATTAGCACATTGCCTTTTCGGTGATGATTTAATCTGCAACAGCGACTGCAACAACACCATCAAGGTGCAAGGTAGCGGCGTAGCATCACGCGATGCAAAAGCATGGTTGGCAGATTATCTCTACTTGGCTTGCGACTATGACGGAAGCTTCAATATCAGACCACGTATCCAAAACGTTACGGTAGACCTTGATTTCTACCTCGGCTTGGATGAATGGGTTAACGGTATGTACTTCCGTATCTATGGCCCAATCAACTGGACCAAATGGCAAACACGCTTCTGCGTAACTGATCCTGCAACCGTAACCACCACCAGCTGCTCAACCGGTTACTTCACCTCAGGTGGTTCAGAAGTTCTTCTTTCATCAATGGCAGATTACTTTGCTGGCACCGCTCC
>JAUUXD010000024.1 GCA_030588705.1 bacterium
TGATTTCTAATATGAGTCAGTTGCGTCAGATGGTGCCTCAGGTAGATGCATTTAAACAGATTGTGCTTTGGGTTCGTGGACGATGTGCTGATGATGAATATGAGCTTATACGAGATGTGGCACAGCGTGAAAATGTCCGTATGGTAGTTTGCACACCGTACGAGAAAGAGTATATGAAACACAAAGAAATTGATGTTGATCGTGCGGTGGTGATATGGCCTCAATATACATCTCCAACAGCTTTTACGGGGCGAAGTTCTCTCTTTCTTCCTTCTGGTTTGCAAGAATCTCAGCTTAGACGAGTGATGGTGGCATGCGCTGCTCAGGGTATCCGTATACGCGATGAGGCACACCGAGGAACAGCATATTGCGCAGCCTCGGAAGGGATGCTCTGTTTTCCTGGCATTATGTCCGATCATCTTGTATTTGAGCATTTGCAGCAGGGTATTGTGCAGTTTGTGCCAACTATCAGATTTTTGAAACGATTTAGGTTTGTGTCTATGGATCTCGTGAAGACGATTCATATGAGCGAGTGGTATAGTCCAGAATATGCCGCTTTTATCCAATATTTTAATTCCTGGGATGATTTGAAAACCAAGATGCAGGAAGTGGATTATGCGGCCGTTGCAAAAAAAATGGAACAGCTTGGCTTGGAGGAGCGAAACGATGCTGCCGCGAGTTGGAAAGAATTTTTTGGAGAGATAGCTGAATGAACAATCAAAAATATGCCGTTATAATGTTTACATTATGTGTCGCTCTGCTCGGAGGGACATTGCAATCCGCTTTAGCTGACAAAAAAGTTAAAGTACTTCATATTACCTTTCATGAGGGGTGCAAAAAGGATTTTGAAGAGGTGGCGCGTGAGCTTGATCTGGACCTAACCTCATGGTTTGTGCAGCATCTGCCGCAGGAATTTTGGGAAGGATTTCATGCTGGTAACGAGATTTATAATGTGGGGCCGCACAGGGCACAGCGCGTATGGGGCCGCCACAAGGATTTTTTTGATCAGTTTGATCTGATTGTGACGTCTGATACGGCACCATTATCTCGTATTTTTTTGCAAAATGAATGGAAAAATCCGCTGATTATTTGGGTATGCAATCGATTTGATTATGCTCACGGTCGAGGCGGAGAGGATGGGTTTCCCGATAGGGAATATTACAATTTGATACGTCAGGCTACTCAGAAAAAGAATGTGCGCATTATTGCATATACTCCTTTTGAACATGAATACATGCGTAGAAAGGGAATTGAGATGGGGACCCGGACGATCAAACCGCTTGGTACAAAAGAAGAGATTATTCCTGATTTTAAATCGGCAGTTCCCGCTGAGATGACTGCCGCGGAATCACTTTTCATATTTCCACGGGTTGAGGTGGGACAGATGACTCGAGCACGACAGGGATGCGCCTCGGTTGAGATTCCAACCTGGTCTGGGGTATATAATGGTCCAGATGATCTTAAGCAGTTTAAGGGAGTGCTTTTCTTTCCGTATGCTTTTTCTAATCTAGCACTCTTTGAGAATTTACAACGGGGTATTATACATTTTGTGCCCACGCAACGGTTTCTTTCGCAGTTAGGTTTTATTCGTGGTGGTATGCATGGTAATCTCCAATGGAGTGAATGGTATTTTAAAGAATATGCCGATTGTCTGGTGTACTTTAATTCATGGGCGGATCTAAAACATAAAGTGCAGACGATTGATTATGCCGCCATGAAGCCTAAAATCAATGCATTAGGGAAGCAACATCGCATACAGATGGCGGACGAGTGGAAGAAGTTGCTTAAAGAACTAGGATTTATGACTTTTGCGTAGTATTACCTGGTATTCATCCTCAACTATTTCAAAGCCGTTTTCAAGGAAATAGGGAATCGCATATTTTGACTTCCCCAGTCCTGACTTATCGCCTATTACATTTTGATTTCGTACGTCATCGATAAGTATGAGCCCGTTTTCTGATATTAAATCTTGTTCAACAACAACCCTTGCCTCGCGCAGCTGCAACTGTGCGGTTGGTTCAATAGGGTTCATATAACCGGTATCTAGATAAAGCAAATCTATTTTTTGTGTGAATTTTTTTAAAAATAGTTCTGAGTCACTTCGGTGATGTTTAACCGTGTTGTATTCTTTGGTCATAATTTGGCAGCGATGTATTGCGCTGGCATCAAGATCGACGGTATAGATTTGTGGTTGTAGATGACTTAAGCATTCTGCTGCCATGAGCGTAAAGCAACCTGCTCCCCAATCCCATTGTGTTGGGTCATTTGGATTCCAGTATTTCGTGTCATCTTTGTCACATCCCGGATATCTACCATCTACAAAGCTGTGTGTGGTGCCGAGTTCTACAACAATTTTGCCTTTATTTTTCTCAAAATGATCGAACGCTGTTTTGAAGGTGTGATACCTTGATTGTGGTTTTTTTTGTAATTTGCTCCAATCTTGTCCATTGTAGGTCCCATCTTCTAGATAAGTTTTGTATTTTTCTAATCTGTTAACCGATTCGGTTGGTTTTGTTGTCAAAAAGAAACTATAGGCGAGAGCAAGGGCGTGCGTTATTTTCATAGCTATCCTTGATTTGTTTTGTGTTCTGTTACCATTTCAAAAAACTGAAACAGCGACTCAATTCTATTGAGATACGTATGTTTTTCTTTCACTAAGTCCATCCATTTGTATTGATCGTTCAGAGACCATGTTTGAAGGCGTTTTATCGATTCAAGGCCCAGTTGATAGGAATCTGGGTGGTAGATTATTTTTTTATCGAATAGTTCATACACTGTTTTTGCGTTGGTAATCGGTATAGCGCCATAGCTGATGTTTTTGAAAATACGACAGGGAATGTATCCCTGTTTGCATTGCCATGCTCCCTGCAATGAAGGCGCAAGTTGTGCTGTTTGCATAAGCTCAATGTTTTCTTCCATACTTCTTTTGTTTACGCCACCATGTTCAAATTGTATCCCGTGCTCCTGGCAGGCACGTTTGAATGCATTCACCTCATTTTGATTACCGAAGCTGCCATGGCTTATGGAGCCCACAAAGGTTGCGACAGGGCGCTTGGCCTTTCGGGCGCCGATTTTTGCTTTTATTGTATCAATTTCATGGGGAAGCAAGTCCGTTGCCCATGGCATGTAAATTATTGGCTGACTAATATCATAATGGAAGCATTGTGATAAGGAAGGTTCTTTACGATCCAAGCAGTCGTGCGTGTAGACTTGTAGAATAATTGCATGTCCGTTTTTAAGCAGATGTTGATATTTATCTGTTTTACAGTTGTGTATTATGTAATAGCAATCATCCCGAACAGGGATGTTTTGGTCCACTTGTCCTTCAGTGATGAAAAGGGAATTGGCAAAATCAAAATGTGTGATGTTGTCGTGAGCGTCTAGCCAATGAGTTTCATAGCCTAAATGTTCGAATGCTCGCTTAAATCCCCAATGAATATATGAATGGGTATGGCTATGCAGTTTATGTCCCCATAGAATAATCTTTTTTACGTGGCGAGCCGGATGATCGGTGCGAATTTGTGTAATGAAGGTTGAGAGGACCAAAAGAGCTACTAAAACTTTTTTCATCAATTATGTTCCTTATTTTGTGGTGCTTGCGACGGCTAGAGCATAAGAAAGATATGCATGAAAATCAAATTCGTTTTTACATTGGATTCAACATTTTGTTTACAATGGTTGGATCATTTTTATGTCTGCATTGTTTGAAAGGAACGGCCTTTGGCAGGTAGATTGCTTCAATATCGGGGTTGTAGTAGCAGGAGAAAAATGCGAGGTTGCTGGTGGTGTGAATGAAGTAATCACATTTTGCAAGCAAGAGACAATCAAGCATTGTGCTTTCACCACCAAGATATTTGTGTTTTTGACGATGCCATACCTCAGGATTATTTCGCATATATTCACCCATGGTATACATGATGCAAGGATCTTGATCAGCGTGTGCGCGATAGGCATCAATATAAATAGCCTGTTTATTATATCGTTTTTTTAACTGATCTACTGCGTCATGGCTATCACTGGCTACAAAAATGATCACCTCTTGATCAGCATGTTTTTCAAGCAGGGTATCTATTTCTGCAAAATAATCATTGAGCGTTGGGAGTTTTTTCCCCGGCATGAGCCATGCGTGGGCACGGGCAATGCGGGCATGTACACCGATGCAGATCTTGTCTTGCATGTGTTTATTATAAAATGCATCCCGTTTTGCAATAATGTGTGGTTTAATTTTTATATATTTGTTCATTTTTTCATGTACAAATTGGCGATACGGAAGATATTTTTTATATGCCACCCAGGGGGCGGTGCAGACCTGATCATGCAGGTCGTGGGAGACACCTGTAGCGATTGTTATTTCATCAACGGGGGTATTTTTAGAGATAGAATCGGTTGGGATTGGCTCAAAAAAAAGATCCCATCCATTTTCGTGAGCGCCATCTTTATAAGGAAAAAACTCATCTGTCCAGTCCACATAAACGCGAGAAAATCCGCGTTCTTCATAATGGATAAGGGCGAGCATTACTTTGTGTAATTCTGCAAAAAATCCGGCACCTTCATGCATCTTAATGGTGAGATTTACGGGGTTTGATTTGAATAACGCATTTTCCAAAGTATCAAGGTCGAGTGCTTGTTCTTTTGGTTCAGTGCAGTAGATTGGACTGCTCAATGTTGCAATTGTCGCTAATGCAAGCAGTGATTTTAAACGCATTTTCATCTCCTATTTTATCTATTTAAATCAAAGTTTTGTTATACAAGTACATGATCATAAAATAGATAAAGTAGGAAATCAAGGTGGATGCGGTACAGCCATAAATGCCAAAATAGGGGGTTAGAAGGAGGTTTAAAAGGAGGTTAATGATGGCGGGTAGTGCAAGGGCGAAAGCTAAAAAGTAGCTTTTTTTATGAAACTGAATGAGGGTGGCTGCAAAATAACTTCCCAGCAAAAATATTTGGCCCAGGAGAAGTACGAGAATATAGGGAATTGCTGAATAATAGGTGGCTGGCAAAAGATAGCGAAGAAACGATTTGAAGCAAAAGAAGCTAATCAGTATCACGATGGTAGCACTAATCATGCTCATAAACATTATCTGCCGATTTTCCCGTTCTATGGGTGCAAGATTATCTTTATGTTTTGCGTATCGTTGCATGATGTAGGGCAAATAAGATCCGCTCCAGGGGATGAGCACGAGCGTGTAAAAAAGCTGGGCAAATAAATCTGCAATTGCATAGATGCCCACTTCATGCATGGAACGATAAGAAGCGAGCACCCATCTATCGGCACTTGCAAGCACCCAGCTACAAATAATGCCCGGAATAAACGGGAGGCCGTAGAGGATGTAATAATAAGTTTTTGAGAGGCTTGCTCGGATGGATGATCGTAGAAAATAATGTTTTGCAAGAAAGAGAAAGAAGACGAGAGCGGCAAGTATTGTGCTGATTGTTTGTGCCCAAATTATTCCCACAATCCCCACATTAAACACCCATAACGAAACAAGGGTAACGGATGCGCTAATGAGCGCGAGGAGGATCTGCAACGTGGTGAGCTGAATTGCTTTTCGTTCATATTGCAGGAGTTGGTATAAAAGTTCGGCGTAAAAAAAGAGAAAAACGGTAATCAAAGCGGGGGCAAGTTGCGTTGCCGTGATGGTGTTGAAAAAAATAGAGGAGATGATGAGTGCCCGTGCATGCCAGGCGACAGCAACTGCTGGGATGGCAATTGTAGTATAGATAACGATCATATCGGTTAGAAGCCGTTTTTTGCCCTCTTGATCCTGATGGAAAAACTCAAAGGAGAGCATTTGCCGCAACCCGAGGCCGATAAGCGCGGTACTGATGGTGATAAACGCGGTGATCAGCGAAAGGGTTCCATAATCGGTGGGGGTGAGCTTGCGCATGTTGAGTGGCACTAAGATCATGGATATCGAGCGCAGGAAGAATGAGCCGAATGAGTAGATAAAAAAATGTTTGATCACGGAGGCGTTGGTGATAGTACGTAGCAGACCGTAGATTTTTTGGCGTGTAGTGATCAGGGGGTGATGCATGGTTTAGTCCTGCTATGATTGCGCAGATATCATAGCCTATTATACTTTTTTTCTTTGTATTTGTACCGTTTTCTGGTTTTGTGGTGTTACCGTGTGATATCATTTTCTGGTCATAGTGTGGTAGTTAGGGATTGATTTTTAAGCTAGGGGAGATGCCATGAATCAAAACAGATTTTTTACTTATTTCTTTTTTCTCATTTGTTCAGCAATAACGATGCAGGTGAGTGGTGCGGTGCAGGGTGCTGAGCAAATAGCATTGTTTACAATTCCTAAAACGGGCTCAAATATGTTGTGCAAGCTCATCACTGAGCTTACTGGTAAACGTCCTACGTGGCCTCCCCATCGAGTCAATTGGAAAACACATTATTGGTGGGAGCATCCACAGGGTGGGAATATTGGAAATTATCTTAATGGCCGTATAAAAATTATTGGAACGTATCGAGATCCTCGGGATCAAATAATATCGTGCGTTCGATGGGCATTTAAATGTAATCATCTACGCACGCCAGATAAAACGGTACAACAGGTAGCGCTAGAAATGTTGCAAAATTATGGAGCAGCGTATCGGAGTAATTTTGGGGCACCGTTTGCGAACTATGCGGGTGCGCGTACCCTCGATGCAATGTATGCTCCCGTAATGCAATGGGAAAAATACCCACAGGTTTTGATGGTTTATTTTGAAAACTTAGTTGGCCCGCGGGGAGGAGGATCAAGGGAAGTGCAACTTGATGAGATTAGGAGAATAGCAAATCATCTTGAAGTGAAGCTTTCTCAAGAACGGCTTGAAGAGATAGCGGATAATCTTTTTGGTGGAACATCTACCTTCATGGGTGGACAAATCGGAACCTGGAGACAGTATTTTGGGCCTGAGCATGTTGATTTAATAAAAAAATCATGCGGTAGCACATTGGTACAATTGGGGTATGAGCGCGATGAGAATTGGACGTATTCGTAGGCTTACGGTATCGGAAACTGTGTACAGAGTTCTTTTATCTCACTGCGCACTGCTTTTAATTTGTTCTTATCATCAGGATTGCTCAAAACTTCATCGATTAGTTTAGCAATTATAGTCATCTCTTGTTCCCTCATTCCTCGCGAACTGATTGCGGGAGTTCCCAATCGTATGCCGCTGGTGATCCATGGTTTTTCTGGATCGTGTGGAATGCAGCTTCTACTTGCGGTAATACCGGCGGTATCAAGCGCCTGTTCTGCTTGGCGGCCGGTAATCTTTTTTGAGCGAAGATCCACGATGAAAAGGTGGTTATCCGTACCTTTGGCCACGATACGATATCCGAGGTTGCTCAATTCTTGGGCCAAACGCTGTGCATTGGCAATAACCTGCTGCTGATACGTTTTGAATGTTGGCAATGATGCTTCATAAAACGCAACTGCTTTTGCGGCAATCACGTTCATAAACGGGCCTCCTTGTATGCCGGGCATTACTGCCTTATCTATCCTTTCTGCGAGTTCTTGTTTGCACATAATGAGCCCCCCGCGTGGCCCGCGCAACGTTTTGTGTGTGGTACTCGTGACGATATCAGCATGAGGAAATGGATTTTGGTGTAGGCCAGCGGCGATCAGGCCAGCAATATGGGCAATGTCTGCTAGCAAAAGGGCGCCCGCGTTTTTCGCTATGCGGGCAAACTGTTCAAAGTCGATACTGCGTGAATAGGCAGAAGCGCCTGCAATAATAAGTTTTGGTTTGTGCGTTTGGGCTAGTCGCTCTATTTCATCATAATCAATCAGTTCGGTCTGGGGATTCACATGATACTGTACCACCTTATACAGTTGCCCAGAGAAATTAACTGGGTGGCCGTGGGTCAGGTGACCCCCTTCTGCGAGGCTCATGCCCAGGATGGTATCGCCTGGTTTGAGGACTGCAAAGTAGGCTGCCATGTTGGCTTGCGATCCAGAATGGGGTTGTACGTTCACGTGGTCGGCCTGAAACAATGTTTTGCATCGATCGATGGCTATCTGCTCAACCTCATCTACTACGGCGCACCCGGCGTAATATCGTTTGCCTGGATACCCTTCGGCATATTTGTTGGTGAGCACGGAGCCGGTGGCCTCTCGTACCTCTTTGGAGGCGTAATTTTCGGAGGCGATCAGGTTGATAGTAGTTTCCTGACGATCGGTTTCTGCGTTGATGAGATCAAATAATGCTTTATCTTGAGCCATGTTGTTCCTTCGTTTAGCTTATCTAGGGTACTGCAGGAATGGTAAAAGGGAAAGGGGATGCTGCTCCTTGTGCAACAAATTGCTTTTTTACTAGGGGCATTTATACTGTATTCTACTGGGAAAGGGATACTATTTATACGTATAAGGAACCGATCTATGATAGCAACGTCAGATTTTAAAAAAGGCATAAAAATTCTGTTCAGAGATGAGCCCTATAGCGTGATTGATTATCAGCATGTGAAACCTGGTAAGGGGGGTGCGTTTGTGCGCACAAAAATGAAAAATCTTATTACGGGCCTGGTGCGGGAAGAAACGTTTCGATCTGGTGAAAAATTCCCATCGCCTGATCTTGAATACAAGGAGATGCAATACCTTTACGAAGATGCTGGCTTGTATAATTTCATGGATCAAAAGACGTATGATCAGGTGGCGTTAAACAAATCACAGATTGAGGATGTACTCAATTATCTTCAAGAACAGATTGTATATAACATTCTTTATTTTCAGGACAGGCCTATTGCGGTTAATCCTCCAATGTTTTTGAAGTTGAAAGTAGTGGAAACACAACCGGGTGTGCGTGGTGACACGGCGAAGGGTGGGGCAACCAAACCGGCAACGTTGGAAACAGGGTTGGTGGTGCAAGTACCCCTTTTTGTGGATGAGGGTGAGAGAATAAAGGTGGATACCCGTAGCAACGAATATATTGAACGCATTAAGTAGGGAGGTGGGATGAAGGAGGATCATGTTGAAACAGTCGTCAATGAAGAAGAAGAGTGGAATTATTTAGGGGAACTTGCCGCTGGTACTGTTGCTTATAATGATCTATCCCGTCGTGATGTGCGGTCGCTTATTTTTTATCTTTTGTATGCTTCGGAATCGTTTGATTATCAAGAATCGTTGGATGCGATTGTTGATAATTTTAATCGTGGCTTTGACATAGATATTCCCGTAGATAGTGAAGTGGTGAAGGTTGCGCAATCGGTTATCGATGAACGAGATGCGCTGGATGATCAATATAAGCCGCTCCTTTCTAATTGGCGTTTTGATCGAGTGGGCGTGAGCACAAAGCTTATTCTACGATTTGCCACCTGGGAACTTCTGCATACTGATACTGATTCCCGGATTGTCATTAACGAAGCGGTGGAGCTTGCTAAACGGTTTGCAGAAAAAGATGCCTATAAATTTGTGAACGGTATTCTCGATCGGCTCATTAAAGAGCTGGATCGTGATAAGGGAGCAGAGGCGGAGTAATTCCTTTTATTATTGGTACATCGCTATTTAAAATAGATCTGAATGTGAACCTGTTCTTACTAAAATAAGTTCTTTAGCTGTCGCTTTATATATTAGTAGCCAATCTGGTTCAATATGACATTCCCAGCAGTCCACGAAGTTGCCTTTGAGTCGGTGATTTTTATTTTTGGCAGGGAGTGGTCTGTTGTACTGGAGCTCATTAATAATAAAAGCTAACTTATCCATTTTTTTGTGACGTTTCGTAGCAATTTTGAAATCTTTTTTGAATTGAGTTTGCCATACAATGGTAAGCATATTACTGACCTAATTTTTTAAATAGCTCTTCCACGGTTGTTGCTTTTTTTAGACCTTTTCTCGATTCCACCATTTCGAGGACTTTTCTCGTTATTTCATTTGGTTCATGATTTTCGGGACATTCGGGATAATGTTCTAGGCCGTGTTCAATGAGTTCAACAAAAATTTCGCGCATACTTTTACCATGAAAAGCGGCGAGCATCTTAAGTTTTTTGTGATCGGTGGCGGGGATATCGATTGTTACTCTGGTATTGGGTTTATTTGCCATTATGTATCCTTGGGTATAAGGGTGTATAGGTATTATATCATAAATACATAAATATTTAAATATGGGTAGTTAAAGCAAGAAAATGCCCGGATGTATAATGCATCCGGGCATCAGTTTTTCTAATCCTGTTTTACTTCTGTGGAGCCGTAGGCTCTGTGAAGAATAACCCAAGTTCCTGGCGTGCCGTTTCTGCTCCATCAGATCCGTGAACGGCGTTTTGTCCTATTGAAGAGCCGAACTGTTTGCGGACAGTTCCTTCCTCTGCATTAGCTGGATCAGTTGCGCCCATGAGCTTGCGCCATTCATTGATTGAATCATCTTTTTGCAATGCCATGATGATGATTGGCCCTGATGAGATAAACTCAACAAGCTCATTAAAGAAAGGTTTTTCTTTGTGTACATCATAGAAAAGCTCGGCAAGATCTTTGCTTAGTTGTCCTTTTTGCAAGCGCAAAATTTCAAAGCCTTTATCTTCGATCATGCTGATGATTTTACCAGCGTTCCCTGCTTTAACGGCATCGGGTTTGATGATAGCAAATGTTTGTTCTATAGCCATTGTTCTAAAATCCTTAGTAGTTATTTCTCTTCGTCTGAAGAATTTTTCTTCAATGCGCTTTCAAGAGCAATTTGCAATGAGCCTTTTACCTTTGATGGTTCGGTTCTTCTTTCTTGAGTGAAGCTTCGTTTTGGTCGTGCTTCACGTTGTTCTGGTTGTGTAGAACCTTCTAGGCTCGTGCTGAGTCCGAGTTTTCGATCTTTTTTGTTGACGTTAATCACGCGGAACTGATGCTTTTCGCCAGCTTTGAATATCTCGTCGGCCTTTTTGTTCTGCTCTGCAATGAGAACTGAATTATGTGCCAGACCTTCAATGCCGCTTGGTAGTTTTGCAAAGGCGCCGAAGTTTGTGATTTTAGAAATGGTTCCTTCAATCACTGAGTTCGTTGGATAATCGGTATCAGCGTTATCCCATGGATCTTGCAGTAACTGCTTGATGCCAAGAGATATTTTCTTGTTTTCTTTATCGATTGCTAGAATGGCTGATTCCACTTCCTCGCCGATTGCATATCGGTCGCGCGGGTGATCAATATGTTCTGTCCAGGAAAGATCGGAAATGTGTACAAGGCCATCAATACCAGGAAGTATTTGAATGAAGATACCAAAATCGGTAATGTTACTGATTTTGCCGTGGACTTTATCGCCAACTTTGAACTGTTTATCGATTGATTCCCATGGATTATCTTCAAGCTGCTTAATACTTAAGGACATGCGACGATTATCGGTATCGATCGAAACGATCAATATTTCGATTTCATCAGCAATCTTGAATCGTTTATGAAGATCGTTGATACGATCAGTCCAGGAAATTTCGGAGATGTGTACCAATCCTTCAATATCCTTTGCCACTTCAACAAAGAGGCCGTAATCAGTGATGCTTGATACCTTACCTTTAATTCGTTTGCCTATTTCAAGATCGCTGGCCACTTTAGTCCATGGATTTTCATTAAGCTGCTTGAGCCCAAGAGAGATCTTTTCATTGTCTTTATCGAATGAGAGAACCTTAACGGTAACCGTATCGCCTATTTTCACCATTTCACTTGGATGGGCGATTCGTCCCCAGGTCATATCCGTGATGTGCAGGAGTCCATCAAGGCCACCGATATCAATAAATACCCCATAGTTGGTGATATTTTTCACGATTCCTTGAATTACTTGGCCTTCTGCAAGCGTATCAATAATCTGTTTGCGTGATTCTGAACGAAGATCGCTTAAGTATTTACGACGGGAAATAATAACGTTTCCACGCTTTTGATTTACCTTAATGATCTTTGCAGGAATGGTTTGCCCAACGAACTGATCGAAATCAGTAACTCGCTGTAGATCGATTTGTGATCCAGGCAAGAATGCAGGGATGCCGATATCAACGCTCAAGCCACCTTTAACTTTGTGGGTGACCACACCATGAACCGGTTCGCCCGCTTCATAATGTTTCATAATATCGTTCCAGGCGCGCATTGCTTTAGCTTTTTCATAGGAGAGCACTACAGAGCCGTCGGAATTTTCAAGTGTGTCGATCATCACTTCAATATCATCACCAGCCTTGAGACCTTTCAGCTCATGATCACCAAACTCAAATTTTGAAATGAGGCCTCGTGATTTGAATTCAATATCAACGAGTACGCCGTCTGAATCAACCTGTATGATTTTTCCGGTAATAATTTTGCCAGGTTGGAAAACATCAAAAATGCCTTCATAGAGATCGGAAAGCTCCTGAAGCTGTTCTGTATTAAGCTCCAGTTCCATATCCTCAAAGAGTGATTTATTTTGTGATCGTGCAAACTGCTCCGGTCTTATAACTTCTTTTGCCATGTAGAAAAACTCCTGAATATTTCGCCTGAAACAGGCTGATATCACTGATTTACGGGCTGGTAAACCAGGTTAGAGGGTTATACAATACTGTCATATTTCCCTAATTCTAGCATTAAATCGAATGATTGACAAATTGAATGATTCAGGGGAAGGGGAGCTTCAGAGCCCCTGGGAGGGAGATCAATCCTACTCCAAGCAATCCACCACGAACTGGCTCCATGTTTCCATGCGATCTTTAGAGGTAATAAGTTCTTCAAGGCGGGTTAGCTGCCCGCTTTGAAGCTCTGATTTCACGCTAATTTCTGGTGAATTTCCTTCGAGCAGGAACACAAAGCCGATATGAACTTTCCCTACATCATTCGAATCATCATTTAAAATGCCGAGTGGCTTGATGATGAGATCCCCTTGATAGTTCACTTCTTCATGGAACTCTCGCCGTGCCCAATCGAAAATGCTCTTTCCGTTAGCCATATCCTCTTTTCTAATATGGCCGCCAATGCCGCGCGATAGTTTGGTCTTGAGCCGTTGTTCTGAGGCCTTTGCGTGCCGTTCCATCAAGAAATAGCGTCCTTCGTGTGTAAACACCAGATAGGGAAT
>JAUUXD010000016.1 GCA_030588705.1 bacterium
AGATCTTCTTAAATCATGAAAGATAACTCATTTGAGAGTAAGTACTGCCACAAATTTTATTCTAGGCCTAGCCTCAAAAGTGAATTTTATCAATCATTGAACTGTAATGATGTAAAATATATTGAGATGATAGAGAACGTATCTGAATTTCTTTAATCGCTTCCATCAAGGCCCATACATTTGTTGAATCGGACATTTGATAGAAAGTATATGCAGGTACAGTTTTCCCATTTCTAAGTTGTCTCCCTTTAGGGCCTATATATGCAATATACCCCGCTCCATTCACATGGATTAAGTTCGGCCTCCTTGTAAAGGGGATAGTTGAGTGTTCTGAATAAAACTCATTTAATGATTGACAAAGCGTTTCAAGTCTATTGCCCTTGTGGGCGTATATGATTTTATAGGGCCAATCATCATAATTGGGGATAGTTAAGATTGATGGGATACGCCCTTCTAAGGGCATCATAGGAGGAATGGAAGCTATTTTTTTCAAGGCATCTAATAGTTCCTTAGCGTCTAGGTTAGACTTCACTTCAGCTACAGCCAATGATCCCTCCACACAAGCGAATTCTTTTTCTGTCCCCCCTATTGGAACTCGATATTTTAAGGATGTGGAGTTTGTCACAATAATATCTAGCTGTTTAGATTCTCTTCCAGTAAGGTCAAATAAATAGCCACCCAAAGCAATATTGCATGAGATGGGAAGGCTATCTTTAAGAAAGTTAAAATAAACTGTTTCACGAGCAGAGCCCTTATCAGATGGATTAGGCAAAACACTAGAAATCTTGGCTTCACTTACCATTTTTTCTCCTATGTCCTGATAGTACTCTTTAAGCCGTTGATAAAATGAATTAGCCATATTAAGCCCCTAATTATTTTGCAGATAAGGCATTAGAAAGATCTAAGATATCATCTATTTTGATGACTCTCAACGAAGAACAATAGTTACTTTAACTTCAATACCTCACCCTTGCGAAACGCAAGAATAAGCAGCCCGATAAGATTTGGTATCGCCACAACCATCACCAGTGTATCCATGATCGTCCACAAGAGGCGCATCGGCATGATCGCTCCCACAAAAATAAAGCCAACTATGACCGCCATGTAACAACGCACAAGGAGCTTGTTATCTTTAACGAGAACGCCAAAGCTTTGCACTCCATTAAAACTGTTTCCCATCACCGTGGTGAGCACAAAAAGGACTACACTGAATAGTAACACATACTGGCCAATGCCGGGAGCATTCAGCTTGAACACTTCATAAAGCAACGTGCTCCGAAAAGAACCTATCTGCCAAATACCGCTCATCAACACAAGCAACCCCGAAAGTAATGATAGAGATGCATCAGCGAGCACCGATCCCATTGCAAGCACTCCTTGATCGGATGGAACTTTTGTATCTGCCAATGCGTGAGGAATAGAAGAGGTACCGATCCCCGCTTCTGAAATAAAGATACCACGAAACATCCCTTCCCGAATTGCCCGAAACACCGACGCACCAAAAAAACCGCCCACTGCGGCAGCTGGCGTGAACGCAGCTTGAAACACCTGCTTAAAAGCCATCATCATCGCTCCGGGATTGCGTAGGATAATGGAAAACGCAAAAATTACGTACAACGCAAACATGATCGGCACCAATCGGCTTGAAATTTCACCCACTCGGCGCGCTCCTCCACTCAATGCAATCAAAACAAAGATGGCCAATACGAGCCCAACCATCCAATGAGAAACCCCTTCTAATGCCAAAATATTAGCAAGCGTGTTTGACTGCGCGCCCGACCAACTAACGAGCACAATGATAATAAGATACCCATACCAGTTTGATAATACACTGCTCACTGATTTCAAATATTGGATTGGACCGCCCAGAATAAATCCATTAGGGAGTGCTTCACGCGTGGCCAGCGCAAACGTAACCTCCGTATATTTGGTTACCGATCCGAAGAACATATAAAACAGTAACCAGAACATCGCTCCGGGACCTCCCACCATAATTGCTAATGAGGGGGTTACCACATTTCCTATCCCAATCGTAGTAGCCATAGCAGTAAAGAGTGCATGAAACGGACTGATTGTATCTTTTTTATCATCTTGCGATTCAGGAACCCCTTTGGTGATCAACTGGAAAAATCGTGGCCAAGCGCGCAGTTGCACAAAGCCAGTTTTGATCGTGAGAATAATACTGACCCCAAAAAAAAGCAGTACGGCTGGATAATCAAGCACATTATTATTCAACCAACTAAAAAAATCATTCGCCGACATCATTATTTTCCTTTAAACCGTACTTATTAGAGAGCAAACAGCGTACAATGCGTTACGGCTGCTTTGATAAAAACGATAACGCTTGCCGCATTATCTGATCGAATTCAACGCCCGATCCTGAATTATTATTACGCACAAAATTCACTGCTTGTGTTATCTCAGTTCGTGAATAACTCAATGCTGACAGTGCCTCCATCACCGTATTCCAGTGCGCATGATCACCCGATCCTTCAAGGGATATCCCCGACTGCAACAGCTTATTTACCTTGTGTTTCAGATGAACAATCATCTGCTCTGCCTTTTTAGCCCCAATGCCATTTACCTTACTGAGCAGTTTTTCATTACCCGCATAGACCGCTTCGAGAAAGATTTGCGCACCAAGGCCAGCAAGCACGGCAAGCCCAATGCGAGGCCCCAAACCAGAGCAACTTATAATCAAAAGAAACACCGTTTTATCAAGTTCCTTCTGAAAACCATAGAGAGACGGCCCTTGCTCCTGATTCCAATGAAGATACAGATACACCGTTTGCTTTTGACCCACTTTGAATAGTGTCTCATCAGGAACCACAACATCGAGAGCTATAGGGTCCGCAAGCAGGGTAATCGCCTGTTTTCTGCTTGATTGGACCAGTCCCGTAAGGGCATATATCATGGGATTTTCCTCATTGTTGGGGCCGCAAATATGGTTACAATGTACCTGAAAAACAGGCTGGTTGGCAAGCGGCCTATAATCAGGGCTTTCTTTCACTATTTATTGACAAAAGATCCCCCCATGATAGAGTAATTTCTACCTTATTTGGCATGATTTTGCGGAAATAGCTCAGTTGGTAGAGCGTTGCCTTGCCAAGGCAAAGGTCGCGGGTTCGAATCCCGTTTTCCGCTCCAGTCTTCGCTTATCCGGGTCTATCGACTCGGTAAGCTACGCCTGGCGCAGCCAGCTTATGCGGATTCAGACTAAATTGATTAACGGGTCTCAGTCTGCACCCTATGGAGATGCCAAATTACATTAAAATAGTTCGATATTATGTGAGGATTAGAAAATTATGAAATCTATCGTGGAAGAAGCTTCATCGATTGGCAAAGCAATCGAACAAGCATGGATTCGAGCTGGAAGCCCAGCTGATTTTTCAGTGAAAATATTTGAAGAATCTCGAAGAAATATGTTCGGGCTCACCACACAATCAGCAAAGATTGGTCTGTTTTTTGACGGAAAAGTGGGAGTAACCGCAACTCCGCAGCCAGCCAGAGAAAAACGCTATGCTGCTCCCAAAAGGGAACCGCGTCCATCAGAGCCAGCCACCACATCTCCTAAACCAAAAAGAGTCGCGTGGCCAACAGATATGGTTGATTTCGCCAAGGGGTGGATACAACAAACACTCAATATTATGGGTCTGCCAAATATGAAGTTTTCTGTAACGGTTTCAGGAAATCTTGCAAAGATTGAATTTGACAGCTATGTCACCGGCAAAGAATCAACTGACAGAATGCTTTTCAGCAGCTTTGCCCATTTGATGATGACCTCGCTACGGCAGAAATATAAAAAATCACTTCACCATATGAAGGTGGTGCTTATCAGCAACTAACGAAACAACATTCATGGGGGGAAACATGTTGTTAAGTCGGGACGAAGCTACTATTATCGCTCAGTGCACACCAAAGGGATCCGGCGCTCTTGCGCTTCTTCGCCTTTCAGGCATTAATACCCTTGATATTGCAGGTAAAATGAGCACTCTTGCATCAGGTAAAAAATTAATCGACGTGCCCACGCACACCATCCAGTATGGCTCTGTAGTAGATCAGAAGGGGACAGCCATCGATCAGGTTCTTTTTCTAGTGATGCATGGCCCCAAAACATTTACCGGACAAGACACCGTTGAGATCAGCTGCCACAATAATCCATTTATTATAGAAGCTATTACCGCAGCAGCACTCAAATCAGGAGCTCGGCTTGCACAGGAGGGTGAATTTACTAAACGAGCGGTTCTAAACAAAAAAATGGATCTCATCCAGGCTGAAGCGATCAATGATCTCATTCATGCCAACAATCAACAAACACTAAAGCAATCACTCGCACAGCTTAACGGAACCCTATCAGCATGGATTCACCAGATAGAAAAACAACTTATCAAAGCAATTGCTCTATCAGAAGCAAGTTTTGAATTTATTGATGAAGAAGATATGGCGTTCGGAACCCAAATAGAAAAAATTCTTGCCGGTATCATGGACGATATAGAAAAGATCAAAGAATCATTTGATCAGCAAAATCAAATACGGAACGGGATCCGCATTGCACTGATCGGATCGGTTAATGCAGGTAAATCATCCTTATTTAACGCATTGCTCGGCAAAGATCGCGCAATCGTTACCGAACAACCAGGAACCACACGAGATGTGATTGAATCGGGCCTGTATCGAAACGGAACCTACTTAACCATGGTGGATACAGCCGGCCTGCGTCAAACGGAGGACAAAATTGAAAAAGAAGGGATCAAGCGATCCGAACAAGAAGCACAGAAGGCAGACATTATTCTACTGATAATAGACGGATCACGCGAAAACAGCAAAGAAGAGCAGGCAATCTATCATGAACTCCATACTACTCATCGCCATAAAACAATCGTCATTAAAAATAAAGCGGATATAGCGAAAGATGTGGATATAGTTCCTGACGCAATCAGTGCCTCATACAAGCAACCAAAGAGTATTGAGACAATTAATCAGGCGATTGAGCGTATGATTAATCGTCTATTTACCACCATTGCATCACCACTTCTTCTCAATCAGCGCCAATTTAATCTACTATTACAGCTAGAACAAAAGCTGATAGAGATATTCCCCCTCTTGAAAGGAACAATTCAATATGAGCTCCTTTCATACCATCTAAGCGATGCCGTTGCTCATATTGCCGAACTTACCGGAAAAACTATTAGTGAAGAAAGTATGAATGCAGTGTTTCGAGAATTTTGTGTGGGGAAATAGGAAAAGGGATCAATCATGAAAAAAGTATCGGCTATCGTAATCGCTATATTTTTCTGTTCAGGACTTGCTCTTGTATATCTAGTGCCTGAACGAAATCTCTCTGAAGGATCACCATACAACCTCACGACTCACAACAAGGATAAAAAGAAGATATTGATTTTCTCAAGCAGAGGAGGGGGGGGGCATATTTCCGCTACCAACGCAATAACTGAATATTTGGAACCGGAATTTTGCGTAGGAAGCACCTTTGTTTTTTCCAACCTGCTACAATCGATTGATCTTACCAGTAAATTTCGGCTAGATAAGAAAACCTCTGTTGACTCCTACAACGAATTCATGCGAAAGAGCTGGCATCGCATGGCAAATTTCGTCGCTCGTGTAGGTTCCTGGTATTTTCTACTCAGAAAGCAAACAATCAATAAGCTCCTTGAAAAATATATTACTACACACAGACCAGATCTGATCATCTCGATGGCACCGATCGTCAATAATAATCTTCTAAAAGTAGCTCAAAAACTAGACATTCCTTTCCTGATAATACCCACCGATTTAGATGGAAGCAATGCAACCCTTGGTATAAAAAAACCTCACTACAACAACTTTCGTCTTGGCCTTGCCTATGATGATCCATCGATCCTCAAAAAAATAGCCGGGGCGGGCATCGACAAAAAATATATCTCTTACGTCGGTTTTCCCGTAAAGAAATCCCTCTTTGCTCCAAAAAATCAGCGGACTACCAAGAAGGTCTTTGGTATCCCTGAAAATAAACCGGTCATTTTGCTTATGATGGGATCAAGGGTCTGGCCAGCTATATGCATTTAGCAAGCAAATTGCAAAGATAAAAGTTCCCGTCCACCTGGTGATCATACTTGGTAAAAGTAAACACTTAACGAGACAGCTGCACAAAGTCTGGTTCCCTAAACATATTTCTCACACCATTCTTGGCTTTACCAATCGTATACCAGAGCTCATGAGTGTGGCAGATCTTCTGATTACCAAATCAGGAGGGGTCACCGTCAATGAGGCTATTTACGGACACGTTCCCATGCTCCTTGATGGCACTTCAACCGTATTGCGCTGGGAGGAATTTAATCATGATTTTGTTAAAAAGCACGGCCTGGGCA
Source organism: bacterium (assembly GCA_030588705.1). Taxonomy (GTDB): domain Bacteria; phylum Babelota; class Babeliae; order Babelales; family Vermiphilaceae; genus JAUUXD01. The sequence continues at coordinate 6,366 of JAUUXD010000016.1, forward strand.
GAGTGGTTAAAAAGAGCTACCGTATCCCACAGATGGTCACAAAAATGCTCAGCAAAGAAGAACAAGACAGAATGAAAATGAACTTCGCTCTGTTTGATAAGAAAAACCCAGAACACGAAATTAAGCTACTCGTCAAACAAATGCTATCGAGCTAAATAAAAAAGGAGAGCCAAAGCTCTCCCTTTTTATTAAAGTCGTTCATTTCTTCTATTAGCTGTATACCACATGAAGTTCTACACGACGGTTTGGTTCTTGTTCGTCGCGTGATCCATCTTCTACAACGAGATTGGTGCTTCCGTGCGCTTTTATCTTCACGTCTTCTTCACGAATTCCGCTTTCAACTAGCTGTTCTGCTACATGTTGTGCTCGTTTTGCTGAAATTTCTTTATTGTATTCTTCAGAGCCAGCTGATTTACATGCATATCCATCTACTACCACTGTTGCTTCAAATCCATCTGCTTGTGCTTCGGCAAGAAGTTGCTTTGCTTTATCAGCGCTTGATCGTACCTTATCAGCTTCATTCCCTTGGACATCTGCACTGTCAAAGGCAAAGTACACTGAATCAAGTCTGCTTTCATCATCTTCATCAGCCCATGCAAACTCTTCTTTTCGCATTGTTTCATCATCGGCATCAGCGAGGTCAAATTCTCCTAACTCACTGAAGAAACTTTCCATATCAGCATCGGCCAACTCAAACTCATCTGGAGCTCTATCAGGAGCCATTTGAGCCACTTTTTTGGATTTTTTTGGCTGAGAAGCTTTTTTGTCTTTCTTCTGCCAGCAACTAGGAAGGCTGAGCAGTAAGACTATCAAGAGCAAAGATCCCTTTTTGATCATCACATATCCTTTCATTTTTTTTGAATTTTGAACGACCTACTCACTTTATCCCCGAGAACTTATCATAAAATTTTTCATATTGCTACTCATCTGTGCAATTATTCGGTATATTGGTTGGTAGAGGGGTAGTACAAATAAGAGATTTTAGGTAAAAAACTGATGAAAAAAATAATAATAAACTCCAATCCATGGCAAACAAGAATTGCCATTACGCTCAATGATACCCTGGAAAATGTCTATTTCTCCACCCATACTCAGGAGATATTAGAACGTTCATTTTTCAAGGGACTCGTAACCAAGGTGCTGCCTGGCATTCAGACCGCATTTGTGGAAATAGGGCGCGAAAAGGCCGGATTTTTACACATTTCCGAGATAGACCGAGAAATGGCCATCGAGAATATGAGCAAATTCGCTCAGATAGAATTCGATGAAACAAGCCGCAAAAAGATTCGGTATCAAAGGCCAAACATCGCAAAGATCATCAAAGAAGGGGACTCTATACTGGTCCAGGTTAGCAAGGAACCGGTCTATGAAAAGGGAGCCAAGCTCACGACCTGCTTCACGCTACCAGGAAGATTTTTCGTGCTTACCCCCAATATTCCTCGCTTAGGAGTTTCCAAAAAGGTGGAGGATCGTGAGGAACGAAAACGATTGAAGGATATCGTACAAGCTCATCTGCCCGAAGGAATGGGGGGCATCATACGGACAACATCTGAGGGACGAAGCACTCCAGAGATCACTGAAGATATTCGATATCTGATCAAAACCTGGAACGAGATTCAAAAGAAATTTGACGCGGCTCAACAACAAGAAAAAATTTATGAGGATATCCCTCTCTCTTTACAAGTAGTTCGAGATTATCTGGACGATGACGTTGAAGTAGTTATTATCGACGATAAAAAAAAGCAACTGGAACTCTATAAGTTTATTAAAAGTATAGCTCCTGAACATGCGTTCAAGGTGAAACTATATGATAGCCCCACCCCGATTTTTAAAGCATTTGATATAGAGCAACAAATTGAAACCGCTCTTGAAAAAAAAGTTTCTCTTAAATCTGGAGGATCTCTGGTTATCGAGTCTACCGAGGCAATGACGGTGGTAGACGTAAATACTGGTAAATTTATCGGTAAAGCAAATCTGGAAGATACGATATTCAAAACCAATCTAGAGGCTGCCGAAGCGGTTGCACGCCAACTGCGATTGAGAAATATCGGAGGGTTGATTGTGATCGATTTTATCGATATGGCAATCATCAGCAATCGAAGAAAACTGTACAACTTTTTAGAAAAAATATTGCGCGAGCGAGATAAATTCCAATCAGTTGTTCTGAAAGTATCCGAATTCGGTCTCGTGCAAATGACGCGAAAACGGTCAGGCAAAACGTTAATTCAACAATTAATGCAAATTTGCCCAACCTGCAGCGGCCTGGGAGTAATTTCTGCGATACAAACAGATAGTTTTACCATTTTACGCGCAATAGAGTTGGAATTGGAAAAGTTGAAAGGAACAAAAGAGATAGAGATTGGAATCAATCCAATGGTATTTGACTATCTATCTTCGGTGGAATACAACGCCATCTTTTCTCTTGAAAAACTCCACAAGGCAAAGATCACCTTTCTCTCAGATCCAAAACTTAAAACCTCCCAATACAAAATTGTGAAAAAGTGATACACTCTTGCTATTGCAAAATCAGCAGTTAAACCGTTATATCACCGCATGAAAGATTATGATGACGCGACCTGTTCCTGCTCCTGTTCTTGAAATCTATCCTGAATATGAAGCAATTATCGGTATCGAAGTTCACGTACAGCTCACCACGAAGAGTAAGATTTTCTGTACATCGCCTCACCATGTAAGCAAAGAACCTAATACCGATATTTGTAGCATATGCGCAGGTTATCCAGGGAGCTTGCCGGTCCTTAATGAGGTTGTAGTTGATTACGCCATTCGTGCAGGCCTTGCAACAAATTGCACTATTTCTCAAGAATCACTCTTTGATCGCAAGCACTACTTTTATCCAGATTTGCCCAAAAATTATCAAATAACTCAACAGTTCAAACCTATTTGTACAAAAGGATATGTACCTATTCGTCTGAGCGATGGCAGTACAAAAAAAATTAATCTTACTCGTATACACATGGAAGAAGATGCCGGTAAAAATATTCACTCCGGAATCAGCAAAGAGAGTTTTGTGGATCTTAATCGCGCAGGAACTCCTCTTCTTGAGATCGTAAGCGAGCCAGAAATTTCCAACGCACAAGAAGCAAAATCATATCTAAAAACTTTGCGATCAATCGTACAATATTTGGGTATTTGTACCGGTAATATGGAAGAGGGGGCTTTTCGAGCCGACACTAATATTTCGGTTCGTAAACGAGGGGCAACAGAACTTGGCACTCGCGTAGAGCTCAAAAACATCAATTCGTTTAAATTCATCAGCGATGCAATCGAATATGAGCTGAAGCGACAAATAGAGCGCGTCGAAGATGGCAAAACCATACAACAAGAAACGCGTCTATGGGATTCAAAAATTGGTGCAACTTTTGCCATGCGCTCCAAAGAAGAAGCCGCAGATTATCGCTATTTTAATGATCCTGATCTACCAATAGTTAAGGTAGACAATGAATGGATTGAAGCAGTACGTAAAGAGCTTCCCGAACTTCCCCATGCAAAGTTTGAACGGTTCACCACCAAAGAAGGATTATCAGCATACGAAGCGGATATTCTAGTGGAGGATCTTGATCTGGCCAACTATTTTGATGAAGCGCACAAGATCAGTACGAGCAAGCAGATTATTAACTGGATTCTTCGAGATCTTCTCGGCTACGTCAAAGAAAACAATGTCTCCCTCAAAGAATGCAACGTCACCCCACAAAAATTGGCAATAATCATTGAGATGCTTGAATCAGGAAAAATCAACAATCATGCGGCCAAAGAGGTATTTATCCTTGTTGCACAAACTGGTGGCGAGCCTGCTGATATCGTCAAAGAAAAAGGGCTTGAACAGATTGGATCGGTGGATGAGCTTGATGTAATTATAAAACAGATTGTTGATGAAAACCCTGATAGTGTAGCCGCATACAAACAAGGCAAAGATCGCTTATTTGGTTTCTTTGTCGGCCAAGCGATGAAGAAAACACAAGGCAAAGGGGATCCAAAGGTTATTCAAACGTTGCTCAAAAAGCATTTGGCCTAATAACTTTTTTTACTCCACGCACTAACCAACTTATTGCCAATGGTATACCACGTGACCATGAATCTGTGGTGCCGCATAAGCTAATGCCTGCTGCCGCATTCGTTCACGTTCGAGCTCTCGCTTTTGGTGAATCTTCCATTGCTCAATCCATGCTGTTTTATCATGATTCTTAATAAATGTTTCATTTGCTCGTACACGATTGAGATCATAACCAATTCGTTTTGATAGAGATTTTAATCGTCTACCCAACTTTGAATATATACCAACCTCATTGATAGCCGCTATAAGCTCTTTCTCAATATCTCTGAGCGTTTCATCATAGGAACGCAATCGTAAAAATGCCTCAACAAGCGGCATATCCTCATACTCACATCCCGAATTCTGCAAAATTCTACTGATATTCGCGGAATTCATTTGTACTCGATATAAAGATTGGTCGACCAACTGCTCATACTGTTTTTGCGCCCATGTTAACCGTGACTTTGCTGTCCAGTGAGAGAAAACCCAGGCAGACAATGCACTCATTCCAATAACCGTTCCTAAACCAGCAACGGTTGCAGCTTCTGCACCTTCACGAAAGGTACATTGAGGTCCACATGGCAGATCAAATAAGCGCCCCTCTTCAGTCGTAGACTTTCTCAACGGCCAAATCAATTGACGGCCAAGAAAACCATTTCCTGCTGGCAGATAAGCAATGTACATACCAGTTCCCGCTGATAATCCTACTATCGCTGCTCTTGCTACCACCTGTTTTTTGGTAAGTGCTTGTATGGATTGAGCACCGACTATTACTACTACCAACAAACCTAAGACTTTTTTATTCATGGAGACTCCTCTGCACATGTTAAAATGTTTAAGCTATCCCCTATTATACTGCAAAAACCCGCAATTTAAAGGGGGAAACTCCCGATAGAGACGTCTCCATTGTTGAGCCCGATAAGCCCTTCATTAGATAAGTTGGCAATAATACGCTGAGCCCTACGGTTATCACAAGCCAATAAGTCGATCAGATCATCGAATCTGATCATTCCTCGGCGGGTCAACAATCGAATAATCTGCCCTCGAATCTGCCGATCAGAACCCTCAAATCGGCTCTGTTTAGCGTAATGAGCACTGCTTCTATTAGAAATTTTGAGATCCCGCTTGAGCATCACCCCATAATCCATCAAAGCATAATACCATTCCCTTGGGTTAAAACGATCAACTGTTTGAGCCACAAGAGGCAGGATTTCACGATCATGAACACGGTCTTTTTTTTGAAAAAATGTATATAAAAACACCGTACGAATATTGGTCTCAATAAACACCGTTGGTGTATTAAAGGCAAACGCACTGATTGATGCTGCCGTTGCTTGCCCAATACCAGGAAATGTCATCAACACCTCTTGATCTACCGGCAACGTACCATCAAACTCCACAACTACTTTTTTGGAAATTTCATGCAGATACTTGCCTCGTCGATTATAACCAAGCCCCTGCCAAACCAATAACACCTCATGCAAGGTTGCTTGCGCCAACGCCGCAAAGGTAGGGAATGCATGCATCCATTCTTCAAACTTATGAATCACTCTATGCGTTTGCGTCTGCTGCAACATCAGTTCTGATATAAGTACCCGATAAGGATCTGAAACGTTCCGCCACGCAAAGGAGCGTCCCTGTTTTTTATAAAAATCCCATATCTTTTTCTGAAATAAACTGACTGTATGTTTGCTAAGCTTCATGATCCATGGATTGTTTTTGCGTTTTTAAGTTATGGTAGATAAAAGCTTATAGTATAAAGGAAACCTAATGAAACACACAAAAATTTCTATTATCGGAGCGGGAGCAGTTGGCTCCACTATTGCCTATGCGCTCATACTAAAAAATATTGCAGCGGAAATCTGCCTGGTAGATGTAAACGAAATAAAACGTTGTGGTGAGATTTTGGACCTTTCCGACGCTCTTTCTTTTGGCGCCACCGCGCTTATTCACGGCGAAACCGCCAAAAATGCGGGTAAATCCGATATCATAATCATTGCAGCAGGAAAACGACAAGAGCCTGGTCAAGATCGTATCGCACTACTTGACGCCAATAAAAAAATTATCAAATCGATTCTGCAGGAGATACAACCAATCAACAAAGAAAGCATTATCATCATGGTAACCAATCCAGTTGATATCCTTACCCTCTATGCACAAGAACTCGTTAACCATCCACGATCACAGCTATTTGGCTCAGGAACGTTCTTAGACACACAACGCCTTCGAGGGTTGCTTTCTCAAAAAATACATATCGCCGAGCAGTCGATTCATGCCTACATTCTTGGCGAACATGGAGATACACAATTTCCGGCCTGGTCCTGCGCTCGCATTGCCGGTATCCCTCTGCAAGATTTTTCACTCACTGAAAACGACCTTGAAAGAATAGCCCGTGAAACCCGCGATAAGGCATCTGAGATCATTAAATGTAAGGGAGCAACTTTCTACGGCATTGCAACCTGTGTGGCTGCATTATGTAGGACAATAATCTTTGATCAGAAACGAGTAACTCCCGTTTCTTGTTACTTAGAACAGTATGATCTTTGCATGAGCGTTCCCGTAGTTCTCGGGAAAAATGGAGTAGATAGTATCCTACAACTCCCTCTTAATAAAAGGGAAAAAGAACAGCTTAACCAATCAGCAGAAGCTATTAGAAAATATATTGCATCCTAACACTACAAACTCTGTGTATCACCCACACGCCCCACTCGCAGGGTAATCAATTTATTCTTGAGTACTTTCTTAGCAGCATCAGTCATATCTACCAAAGAGATACTATCTAATTTTGCAGCACGTTGATCAAAGTAGTTGATAGGTAGTTTATAGCGATCTAAAAACAAAAGAGCGTTTGCAATATTGTAATTTGATGCAAAATTATCAACCTGCGCATTGACGATTGCTCGACGGGCTTCGTCAAATTCATTCTGATTAATCATGTCCGCTGCTGTTTCGATTGTATGTTTGATCGCCTTTTCTGCTTCTTTTAATCGATCAAGAGAAACAATCGTTTGCACTAAAAACATTCCAGGTTGCTCATCGGCTCCCGCAATCAACGAACCACCTATCGTATAAAACAGTCCCGACTGTTCACGAAGTTGAAATAGCCGAGATGCCATAGAGCCCAACACGCCACCACTAAATATTTGATCGAATAATAACAATTTATCATAATCAGGGTGCATTCTTTCAACTGAAAGCCCCGCAAAACGCAACACCACTTGATCACGATTTATAGGAAAATTAATCTCATCTTTTTCAGGTTGCTTGATAGATGGGAATACAACCTCTTTGATAGGAGGCCCCTGCCATGCACCAATCGTTTTTTCTAACAACGCTTCATTGTCACCATCCTTTATATCTCCCACAACAGCCAGTCGTGCTCCTTGAGGAGAAATATACGTTTGGTAATAATCCATCAGATCTTTTTGGTTTATTTTTTTGATTGATTCAATAGTACCAAGACTGGTCTTGCTATACGGATGTCCTTTATATATCTCTTCTTTAGTGAGCTGTCCTGCAAAATATTGTGGGTCATCCCAAAAATTCCGCAATCGCGCAAGAAGCTGCGTTCGAACCTTTTCTATCTCATCTTTATTGAATGTGGCATTCGTTAAAATTTCCTGAAGAATGGATAGACCAAACTCAAAATCATCCCGCAACATACTCAAGGCAATACCACCCGGATAGGTGGCAATACTCATCCCTCTTGATTCGATTGCATCAATCAATTCATCGGCCGTGTAGTTTTTCGTTCCCTCAAGAAGCATTTTGCTTACAAACAATGAAAGACCAAGTTTATGCGCTGGATCAAAATAATGCTTTGCCTTCAAATCGAGAAGCAGATCTATTTTAGGCGTATTGTCATTATAATAAGAGAGAACCTTCACCCCATTCCCTAGTTCCATAGCTGCCGCTTTAGGATAGTCAAACCGCTCCGGATCTTTTACGGCTACTGTTTTTGCGTATACCGGTTGCTCCACCGGCTCTTTACGATCACGAGCAGCTAGAATGCGATTATCCTCTTCATCAGATTCTTTCTGCAGCTTCGCCCACGCCTCCCGTTCCTGATCCGGCAACGGAAGCACAAATCCTTTATGCATCACCGAAGGGCGCAGATAGGTAACCACTATATCATGCATCTCTTTTTTCAGCTGATCTCTTGGTTTACTGAGATAATTAAAAAGATAGTTTTCATCACCAGTAGCCAAATAAAATTTACCAATTTCATATGCCTGATGCTCAAAGTTCTCCATCAAGGAGTAGATGGACATTTCTGTTTTTTTGATCGCTCTCGTGAGCTCCGTATCGGTAATACCCTCTTTTTTAACCAGTTCAATCTCATCAGAAATACTTTGTTCTATAGCAGGAATATCCTTTTCACTTTTCGGCTCAACCATCACAAAGAATAGACCATAATCAAACAGCTCTTCACTGCTTGCAGATACCGATGTAGCAATTTTTTGTTCGTTGACCAACTTACGATATAAACGAGACCCTTTGCCGCTCCCTAAAATACGAGCAAGAAGCTCAAGGGTACTATCTTGCTTAGAGCGAATGCCCGGCACCACAAAGGTAAAGAGCACGATTGGCTGTTTCACATCCCGATAGAGCGTTACAGACTTTGATACAATATCCTGATTATAGTAATGATCCCGTTTTTTGTAGGTGGAATCTGCCGCAATAGAACCAAATTTTTCTTCTGCCAACGCAAACACCTCTTGCAGATCAACGTCACCAACTACTACCAATGTTGCATTGTTGGGCAGATAATGTTTCTTATAAAATTTCTGAAGGTTTTTACTCGTTACCGTCCACAAATCTTGCTTATACCCAATAATCGGATGATGATACGGGTGATCGGGAAAAATCATACCAATCATTTCATCCACTAAGCTCCTATCATAGTGATCTCGGTACATTTTCAACTCTTGAATCACTGCCTTCATCTCGGAGTTGAGCATATAATCCTTAAAGGTACAGTTCGTCATGCAATCAGCCATAATATTGAATGACTCTTTCCAATGCTGCGTAGGAAAATTAAAGAGATAGCCCGTGTAGTCGTAAGAGGTAAACGCATTACAAGAACCTGAAAGCATATGGGTAACAAAATTAATATCTGATTCAGACAATTTTTTCGTTCCCTTGAAAATCATATGCTCAATAAGATGAGCAATACCTCGCTCTTTATCCATTTCATCTTTAGAACCAACGTTGTACCAAAGCTGAACGGAAACTTTTGGAACCGTATGAATAGGACGAACCAAAATAGTCATCCCATTACTAAGAACATGTTTTGAAACAGTGCCTATATTAAGCGTGTCATTATACTGCGTATTCATTGCGCCAAGATCCTGTACTATACAAAAAAACGATATAAAAAATAAAAATAAACCACACACAACTCACCCCTTCATCTCCTTAAAAGGACAAACCCACTCTCACACTATGAAAAGAAAAATAAATCATACAGCCTATTTTCCTTTATATTCCAGCAAAAACTCATACACTGAATATTAGGACAGTCTATCAACTAATACAAGTTAGCCAACCATGATTCAACAAAAAATAGCAATGCCTACATTCCAAAGAATTCCCATCATCCTATTACCTCTCATAGCCCTGATTGGCACTATCGCAAGTTTCCACCTCCTAATAAGCTATGATTTTTCCTACCTCATCATAGTTATTCTTTATAGCCTACTCATTACACTGATAGGGATACCAGCATACTACATACCCACCATTCGCACTATTGCAGCTCTCATACTTATTACCATTCTATGCGGTTTATTCCGAAGCGCCTCTCTATATCACTCCTACCACTCATTTCCCTTTTCAAACGAACCCGCCACGATACAAGGCACCGTGCTGAACAAGGTAAAAACAGATCAGCCCCATATGAGCCAATACATCGTAGTAGCACTTACTTCTGTGCACAGAGAAACATCCTCCCTTAAAACAAACCATCTGATTCGGATATATGTTGCCATTGCTCCCGATCTAGAAGTGGGGGACAGGGTAAAAATAGACAATATACCGATTAAAAAACCAAACAATGATAACTTTTGGCAATATCTCATTAAAGAGGGGACTCTCACCACCATATTCACCAAAAAATTGGAATGGACCCTTTTGTATCGCCCCACCTATTCAGTCCGTAGATGGTTTTTTACGTATAAGAATAACCTATTATCCAGCTTCCAAAGCCAGCTATCACCCGCCACCTTTCATCTATTTGCCTCTCTATTTCTCGGAGTAAAAAATAAAAAAGCACTCGAAACAGTTAATAGGCAGTTTAAATATTGGGGAATATTGCACTACTTAGCACGATCAGGACTCCATCTTGCAGTGGTTATTGCGATCTATGAAGCAGTTCTTCGTTTTATTCCACTCCCTTTTATAGCCCAACACCTTCTTTTGCTCCTGCTAGGAATTTTATATTACCTTTTAAGCTGGTCGAGCATATCGTTTATACGAGCATTTATCATGTTCCTCTACTATAAACTGTCTGCCCTCGCTCAGATACCCACTCATTTTCTTCATATCCTTCTTGCCACCTGTTATATCATCCTGCTAACTAACCCCATGCACCTCTTCTTTCTTGACTTCCAGCTCAGCTTTTGCCTTACCTTTGCCCTTGGTTGGTTAAATCTATACAAGACAGATCAAATCACCCCAAATTCGGTAAAGTATTGATTATAAGGCCATTGATCCCGTAGGATAAGTCTTGATCTCATACATTAAACTTGAATAAGGGGGAGTTATGAATAGTAAGCGTTATGCGATCTTTTTACTCATCACATTAGGATTTCTACAAACCAAAGCCTCTACAAGCGCTCAAACCTTTGAGCAACAATTTTTCCACACCAGCCAGATGCCATTCCCGCTTCCCGATATTTATCCAACAGATCCTATTCATCTTGAAATAGCACCAACAGAAGAAATCACTCGAGCCACCACCAGGAAACCATGGACCTTTATGGTCTATATCGCGGCCGATAATGATCTACGAGCATTTGCAGCAAACAATATAAAACAGATGGCCAGTATCGGATCGAACAAAAACATCAATATTGTAATCCATTTAGATATCCGCCTAAACGGCAACAAAAAAATGACCCGTCGCTACTACGTCGAAAAAAACAAAATTACCCCAATAGATCCTCACTCACAGAATCAGCATATGGATAGTGGCAACCCCCAAACACTCGTCTCTTTCTGTGAATCTGCCACAAGACAGTATCCCGCACAAAACTATGCCCTCATCCTGTGGAATCATGGAACGGGCATAATTGACCCTCGACATTATAAAATTATCAACCCAACCGATCTATTCATGTTTAATCCACAAACCAATAAGCTCGAACTTGATCGCTCTGTTGGATACCTCGACCTTCTCTCCTACAAAAACCTGGACCTGAGAGGAGTTTGCATGGATGGAACAACTGGAAACTATCTTACTAATCAAAAAATGGAATCTGCCCTCCATGAGATTTGCACCCGAATCCTAGGACACAAAAAATTAAACATTCTCGGATTTGATGCCTGCTTAATGTCTATGGTCGAGGTAGCAGACATTGCCAAAGAATATGCAGACGTTTTGGTTGGCTCTCAGGAAGTTGAGCTCGGGACAGGATGGAACTATGCCCGAGTATTACAACCATTCACCTCAAAAAATCTCAGCTGTACCGCATTCGCCCAACATATCGTTCACGCCTACCGCGATTCCTACGATCAAATAACGAATGATTTTACCCAATCAGCAATCAATCTCTCCCGTATCGATCAGATAGAACAAAATATAAGCGAAGTTGCACGCATTCTTGTTGAATGCCTAACGCACCAAAAGAACAATTCAGTAAAAAACACTATTAAACAGTGCCGGAATCGAAGAAATTGTACCAGTTTCGACGAACCAAGTTATATTGATATCCATCATTTTTACACAAATCTGCGTGAAAACATTAATAAATTCATCTTCAACGACCAAAATAAGCGATCACTCATACAGAATTTAAATCGCACGTTGATACAAGGTGACAAATTACTCAGCTCGTCCGTCATACAAAATGTTGCAGGAAAAAACCTAAAAATGGCCGGGGGACTCTCGATCTATTTTCCAGAAACCCGCATCCATGAGTCATATCTGAAAACAAACTTTGCAAAAAAGACCGCTTGGCTTTCTTTCATATCTCGTTACCTACGATAAAAAAGCAACAGATTCGTCATTCTAAAAAATTACGAGTATAGTAAAGGCAAATTTCAATATTGCCACCAAAAAGCAACAAGGAATATCATGAATGCAACAACTCACAAGCAACACCTGCTCAATAAGCTCTACGAACCTTATAAGAAATGCAAAGGCTGCCATTTTAAGATGCCCCTCGCCACACAGATCGTATTTGGCGAAGGTAACCCAGACACAAAAATACTATTTATAGGAGAGGCTCCAGGCAGAGAAGAAGACCTACAAGGAAAACCTTTTGTGGGACGCTCAGGAAAACTCCTCACCCGAATCCTTGAATCAGCAAAAGCACCAAGAGAAACCATCTTTATTACCAATGTGGTCAAATGCCGCCCCCCAAACAATCGGCGCCCTCTTCCAGCAGAAATCGCTGCCAACAAACCCCTTTTAATAGGGCAAATTAAAATTATTAACCCCCAAATCATATGCACCCTTGGCTCTTCTGCCTTTGAGGCACTGATCGGACGCCCGGTCAAAATAACCAAAGAACGAGGCAAGCCCTTCTCTTGGAACGGTATCACTGTGTTACCCACCTATCACCCAGCCTATATCCTTAGAAACCCTAAAGAACTCGAAACCCTAGTCCGCGATATCAATACCGCAATCAACCTATCATTCAAATAGAAAAGTTGGTGGTGGATAAGATGTGGTTAAATTTGTGGATAAATTGTTGATAAAATTTAGTGGAATAATAAAAATTACCCCCTAATAAAACTAAAGGAAGA